>JAMPHJ010000047.1 GCA_023663465.1 Muribaculaceae bacterium
CAAACACAGCTTACATATAATACCACAGCTTCCAGTATGCGTCAAGAGGTTTTTCTGGAAATTCTTTTTTTCTTTATTCCAATTTATCCTGTTTCACCTATCCTGGAACCTTCGGAGCCGCAGTGGCTCCCGCCCACATTTCAGATGCGGTAGATTTTTATTTTACCATCCATTTTCACCGTTTGTCAAGGGGTTTTCCTTCATTTACTGTTTAGAAAAAACAAAAAACAGAAGCACCATGCCCTCACAATGCTTCTGCCTGATATCATACGGTAGATAGAACGGAGAAAGAGGGATTTGAACCCTCGCGCCGCGTAAACGACCTACACCCTTAGCAGGGGCGCCTCTTCAGCCTCTTGAGTATTTCTCCATAGTCTGAACTCATCCTCTACCAATATGAAATTTACGCCCATTACTTGACGCATTTGTTATTATACATAAGGTCAAAATATTTGTCAATGCCTTTTCCGCAAATCAGCAAAATCTGTAAAGCATCAGTAAAGCCGGCAAAATCGCCCTGCAGCCGAAACCCCAATGTCCCAGGCATTATCTTTATAGAATGCACTATTTAGATACACAATATTCCTGTATTGCCGTTTCATATAAATTATTTCCTTCTGAATCAATGACAACGATAACCGGGAAATTGAGCACTTCCATCTTACGGATTGCTTCCGTACCCAAATCATCATACGCTACAATCTCCGACGATTGTATGGACTTAGATAATAAGGCTCCCGCTCCGCCTACCGCCGCAAAATATACTGCCCCATTTCGGATAATGGCTTCTTTTACAGCCTCAGAACGTTTTCCTTTTCCAATCATACCTATTAAGCCCAAATCCAATAATGTTGGCGCATATTTATCCATACGGCTTGCAGTCGTCGGACCGGCGGAACCGATAGGTCTTCCTTCCCTTGCCGGGGATGGTCCCATATAATATATGATATTATGCTCCATCGCAATCGGAAGTTTTTCTCCTCTTTCCAATGCTTCGTACATTCTTTTATGCGCAGCGTCCCGCGCTGTATAAATCGTACCGGTGATATAAACATAGTCTCCGGCTTTCAACTCTTTTGCGTCTTCTGCACTCATCGGCGCCTGTATATGCCGTTCCATTTTGATTACCCCGTTTCTTTTCTGATATTTCGGTTTCCCTGGCATTGCGACTTCCATGATTTTCTTTAGAGCGTCCTGACCACATGCCGGTTTACATGACAACAGATATTAACGGCAACCGGCAACCCTGCAATATGCGTCGGGTAGGTATTGATATTTACTGCCAATGCCGTCACGGTTCCGCCCAGACCGCCGGGACCGATGCCGGTTTGGTTTATCTTTATCAGCATTTCCTCTTCCAGCTCTTTTACATAAGAAATGGAAGAACGTTCATTGACTGGTCTGGTCAGCGCTTTTTTTGCCATGAGTGCGGCTTTCTCAAAGGTGCCGCCGATACCCACGCCAATTACCATTGGCGGACATGCGTTGGGTCCGGCATCCCTGACCGCCGTCAGGATAGCATTTTTAACGCCTTCTATCCCGTCTGCAGGTTTCAGCATAAATATCCTGCTCATGTTCTCACTGCCAAATCCCTTTGGCGCTACTGTTATCTTCACTTGTTCGCCCGCAGTCATTTCATAGTGAATTACCGCTGGTGTATTGTCTTTGGTATTATCCCGGATGATAGGGTCTTTTACGACGGATTTTCTAAGATAACCTTCCGTGTAGCCCTGCCTTACGCCTTCATTGACTGCATCTTCCAGAATGCCGCCGGTAAAATGGACGTCCTGACCGATTTCCAGAAAAATAACCGCCATTCCGGTGTCCTGACAAATCGGTATCATATCCTCACCGGCAATTTTTAAATTATCCTGGAGCTGACACAAAATCTGTTTCCCTAATGGGGACGCTTCATCGTTTACAGCGTTTTTCATTGCCATGTCCATATCCTGCGCCAGAAAATGATTTGCCTCAATACACATCTCTTTGATATTGCTTGTAATTTCAGCCACGTCTATTGTACGCATCCTGTTCCTCCATATCCGTTTTCTATTGCCAGTGGTCAATACGCCATCGCTAGTCTTCCACAATCTGTTTTCTAATTTCTTCCAATTCCTGCTCGGAAGGTTTGCCGGGGTTCCACCCGATTCTCTGGTTATCATTCTGATATCTGGGAATCAGATGCATATGGAAATGGAAAACAGTCTGTCCCGCTATTTCCCCGTTATTCTGTATCAGATTAAAACCGTCGCAATGCAGTTTGTCCGTTATCTGCGCCGCCATTTTCTTTGCCAGTATCATAGCCTTGCCCGCCGTTTCTTCGGGCAGCGCGTATAAATTCTGATAATGCTCCTTGGGCAAAATCAAAGCATGTCCCTTTGCAGCGGGTCCCAAATCCAGAATGACACGGAACAAATCGTCTTCATATAGTGTTTTAGAAGGGATTTCCCCGTTTGCAATTTTACAGAAAATACAGTTTTCTTCTTTCATCATAATCCTCCATACTTTTCCACAGACAACTATAAAAGACAGGCTGCCTGTATGCAGTTTATTACCGTTTATTTTATTCCATATACAAACATTACATTTACCCGAATATAAAAATCCTAGCTGATTCTTTCAAAATATAAAAACCCAACCAATTTCTTTCAGAAAATGAAAATCTGATCCAATTCTTTCAGAATGTTAAAATCGCCCTTCATTTTCATCTCGCCCGCCATGAATAGTCTCTGGAAGCTTGCCGTGCCGGACACAACGCCCGCCATGGAAGCCTGGCTCAGCTGCACTTCTACGTCAAAACCGCTGCCTTCTCCATAGAAACAGTTCAACTGCGCACCGTCAATTTCAATGATTAACGGCTTCTTTTTTTCTTCTATTATCAGTTTGTATTTTGCAGCAAATCCTGCGCGCGGTTGGAAATGACTTTTAAATTCTTCCAGAAATTCCGTATCATTTTCTTTTTCACTGTTTCCCATCAAATCCCGGAACAGGCTGGTCAGCTCCTGGATATCCGCCTTCTGGCGCTGTACATAGCTGTCATCGGAAGCATATTGCGAAAGCTGCTCGGTTTCCTGCGGCGTCAAGTCGATGTTGCGCGGAATGGATATCTTCTGGTTAATCGCCTGATTGCTTGCCGGCAGACAGGGCAATTTCTGATTGATTGTCCGGTAGAGGTTTTCCGCCTTTTTCTCAATGATACGCAGATAATCTTCATTGTCTTCCAGAATGCTCATATCTGCGATATAGCCGCACAGACCGCTGCAGGGGCGTCCGCCTAACATTTCCCACGCGGTAGCAAGATTCAGTTTTCCGTCCTGCTCGCCGTAAGTCGTAGACATCACAATCGGACACATATAAATTTCGCTGATTTTTGCTTTATCCCCATAGAGCCAGCAGGCATCCAGAAACTGCTGCATATAACCGCCGATTCCATACCACTCTATCGTCGTCGCCAATATGATGCCGTCCGCATTTTTCAAAGTCTGGGGCAGAGTCGTAATATTATTTTTTAACTCAAACAGCCGGAAAGTTTCTACGTTGACATGCAGCTCGTCCAAAACGTTTTCTATCTTTCCCAAAACGTAAAGCGTCGGGTCGTCTATCAATCCTCTGCCGCCATAGTAAATATTAATTTTCATATACGATTACCCTGCCTTTCTTGTCCTGCCCCGCGGACGCAGCAGCCAGAAAATGCCCGCTACTGCAAATCCCATGAATACGCCGCCGATATGCGCCATATTATTGACGTTGCTGCTGGTAAATCCGCAATATAATGAAAACGCAATTGCAAACGCCAGACGCCGCGCCGTCACCTTGATATCCCTGTCCTTATTTACAAGCACGAGCATCAAAAGAGCGCCTTCTATTCCGAAGACGGCTCCGCTTGCTCCTACGGAATGGATAGCTTGCCCGGTAAATAATTCATAACCCGCCGAAAGAATATCCCCGGCGACGCCGGACAAAAGGTATATGACGATATAGGGCAGGTGTCCGATTTTATCCTCTACCACATTTCCGATGTAATACAATATCAGCATATTACTGATAAGATGCTGGATATCCATATGCAGAAACATACTGGAAAATGTACGGTACCACCCTTTTCCCGCCATTAAATAGCTCACGCTGAAGTCTCCTATATTATATAACAAATCATTGGTAAATGTACATATTATAAACAAAATAACATTTGCCAGAATCAACAGAATATTCACCCAAGGTATCGACCGTCTTTTTCCGCCGCCTGCTGTCAGAGCTTCTCCTTCCGGTTCCTGCGCCTTTGTGGACATATCCGGCGCCTCGTCCAGAAAATTCTCCAGCCTTGCTTTCATCCCGTAAAAATCAGACACTTGGTTTTCATAGATAATTAACCGGTTTTCCGTAGAATCAATCAGCCAGCAGAACGCATCGTTTCCACAAAGCTCCTTCGCCTTATCCCTATCCGCACTGATAAGCAGTGACATAATGTGTATGTCATTTACGCCTTTCTGTTGGAAAAATTCACGGATTTTTTCTTTCATGTGTCCGTATTGATCCTGCGTGATGTATAAACCCGGTCTATAATCAATCACATACAGGACATTTACATAAGTGTTTTCCCCATGAAAGAAAAAAGAAAACTCTGGAAGATTGGATAAAACTTTATAAAATCCCTGTTCTGTTAAAAAGTGCTCCAATTGTTCAAATACCATGATAATACGACGCCTTTCTCTTTCCTTTTGAGAGTACCATTTTCGTCCTATCATGTCAAACAGGAATCCTTTTACCGATAGCAATAATTTAATTTTCCGAAGCGGATTTCATCTCCCGGCTCTATTTCTACGGTTTCACTGGGGCTCATGCGCAGTCCGTTTTTATAAGTCCCGTTCCGGGAATTCATATCCGTTAGCAAAACTTTTCCATCCAGCTCTTCAATGCGCGCATGAAGTCTGCTGATAGAATCATCCGCCAGGACGCAATCCACGCATCCCGCCATTTTTCCTATGGTAAATGGAAATTGTGTTAATTCTATATGCTTTTTATTTTTCTTGTCCAACGCATACAATTTGTATTCCCTGTTTTGTCTCTGCATATCCACAAAAATTGTTTCCCCATATTGCTTTGCCGGCTCCTTCCAGACAGCTTGCTCGTCCTTATTGCAGCCCCTGCTGCTGTCCTTCTTTGTTTCTAATATTTCCTGCAGGGCAATCGGTCTTTCGTCCCGGAACTCATCTTCTATATCCCGGCGCAGCTCCTGCTCCTCTTTATCCGTCCGCTTTTTTCTATGCCCGGATAAAACAATCTGCGCCACGGAAAATAGAAAACACAATCCGATTACCGCCCCGCAGCAGACGAGAATCATCTGCTCCCGCTGGGTCAGTTGAAATTGGTCGTATATCCAATAGACAGCGCCCAACCCACATAGAGAAAAAAACGCGAATACACCAAAAAAGAGTTTGCTTTTGTTCTGCTTTGATGGAATTTTTGCCGCTGGTTTCCTCTCGTCTCTTTCCAACGGCTCTGTTTCTCCATAATCACTGCTATCCCATGAAAACTCTGAACCGGGCGGCGACTGTATGCCATTTACGCTCATCCTTTCCATTTCTGGCTGATGTCCATCATTTACTCCCATCCTTTCCGTCACCGGCTGATACCCATTATCTACTTTCATCCTTTCCATCACCGGCTGCTGCCCATTGCTTCCGTTATTGCCCGCATGACAGGCTTTTCCCGGCGCTTCTTCCGCCTCTTCAAAAAGCGTCAACGCTTCCGCCATCGAAAAACAGGCTTCCTCAGACCTCTCGTAAATCCGATAAGCAAGTTCGGTGAGCCGCTGGTCTTTCGTATTGATATGGTCGAGCAAAAAGTCCATAAGCGCTTCATAAGGATTTCCCTTCCCCGCATTTCTCATCCCTATGTCCTTCATTCCTATGTCCTTCATTCCCATACCTTCCATAGGATAATACAATCCGAAATACTTATTTGAAGATAAATCATAATAAAGATATTCCGGCTGTATCAGCAGACCTTCCTCCTCCATAAAAAATTCACCCAGACTGCGGTAGATTCTATCCATCTGACAAAAAAAGTCTTTCAACTGTTCATAGGAGAACTTTTTCCCTTGATAAAGATTCTCAAGCGTCACTTTAGAACTGATATTATAATATAAATAAGACTCCCCATTCACATTTCTAATAGAACATTTCAACAATCCGTCTATTTTATTAGAAGCAAGCATTTTTATCGGATAATTGTCCCTCATGCTTCCTTCCCCGACGCACTTTAAAATCACATAATTATGATTGTAATCCCTAAAATATTTCGTCTCAATCATCTGTTTCCTCCGCTTATTCTTTTCCCTATTTCTTATTTTCTCTGATTCTTTTTCCTAATTCTTTTTCTCTAATTCTTTTTCCTTAACCCTTTTTCTTAATTCTTCTTCCTTAACCCTTTTTCTCTAATTCCTTTTCCTCAACCCTTTTTCTCAATTCTTCTTCCCTAACCCTTTTTCTAATTCCTTTCCCCAATTTAACTCCCATCCCCCGTCAGTTCCTGCACGAGATTTTCCGCCATGCGGCACCTGCGGATAACTTTGGTCGGATTGATAATCTGCGCTTTCGCTTCTGTCTGGATTTCCCATTCCCCGTTTCCTTTTCCATCTTTAAAAACCCGGAACGGAATTTTGATACTGCATCTCCCGGATACTTTCAGACTCTTGCCGGAGCGTTCTACTTCTCCGTAGACGCTTCCTACTCCAAAATATTTCCTGCCAAACTGTTCCGATAGATGATTCTGCACATATGCTGCCGCGCTGCCTTCTTCCTTCTGGATACTGCCACGGAAGCAGACTGTATATGCATCCTGGAACAACACGCATTTATCATAAAAATAAAAACTGACATAAATTAAGAACACAATCAGGAAAATTACCCAAGGCACGATAAATGCTGCTTCTATGGTCATGTAACCTTTTACTGTTTTTTTATACAAAAATCCCTACCCCCAATCCTATCGCAAGAAAAGGCGCAAACGGTATTTTACTGTTTTTTCCTGCCTTTCCCAATCCCAGCAGCAATATCGCAAAAACCGAAGAACCAAGCAGACTGATGCATAGGCAAAAGCAGCACCGGTAAAATCCGAGAAAAAGCCCCGCCGTCAATAACAGCAGTCCGTCCCCATATCCCACCTTTTCCTTTGTTAAAAAACTAACAATCAGAAAGAATCCTCCCGGCAGCAAAGAGCCGGCTGTCTCTGCCGCCGATAGGTCACCCCGGTATAGAAGAAACAAATTAACGCCTAGCGCGGCGATGATTCCTGCTGCTGCCAGATACACGGGGATTTCTTTCTTCTTTATGTCAAAGAACGCGCATATCCCCATAAAAACAAATGCCACTATTTCCGTTATCTGATTGATTATCTGCACTTTGAACAGCGCCCCCTTCCTCCTGCTTGTGACAAAGGTATTGTATAAATTGTCCGTTTTAAGCCGGAGCAGGTAATCGATGCATGGTAACTGCTCCCCTGCCCGGTAATATAGACCGCTCCCCGTATGGTTCCCCTCCCGCAGCGTTCGCAGGGATAGTATTTGCCGCCGGACTGATTCCTGCGCCCGTCTACCTCTGCAAAATCCACAGTCTCAATTGACGGATTTAAATAGGTACAGTTCCGGTTCGTATGATAGACGGTTCCTGTATCCGTTATATAGACCATCGGGTCTTCTTCTGTCAAATCGCTGACTCCTTTTTCCACATCATATCCGGTCCAGGCATGTCCATAATAACAGCCGCCCGTCCTTACGCCCTCAAAACCGGGAATCGAAATCAGCGGTTCTAAGCAGTAGGACACATGAATTTCTATCATATCGTCCCCGCTCATAATCCGCGTCTTATCAAAGCGGACGCCCGCCGCCTTATTTTGAATGCAGGACTTCTCTAAATATTCCCTTTCGACATAATCCAGAATCTGATTTCTCGCATAAACTTCCGTCAGCGCCGCTCCCACAATTTCATCGGGCAGGACCGCTCCCGCCGTTTTATCATAGGCATAGCCGGCAAACGCCATCCGATTGCCGACCTGATGCAGCGCGGCATGAAACCTGCTTTGCGTCCCAATCATATTGATGATGGACAGGATATTGATGAGAAAAAATAAAAACAACGGCAATACGAAGGCGGCTTCCACCGTCATCGACGCTTTCAGCTTCCGTGAGGTAAAAGGGGATACCCTCTTTATCGGCACATCTTGGTAAAGAGTCTTGAGAAGTGTCCGGAGAGAATTTGCTATCGAATTGTTTTTATTTGTGACCTTATGAGTATGTAACCGTAAAAAGGGCATCCCCTTTTACCTCCTTCCACTAATAGAATCCATAGAGCCGCTCCATTTCATACCGGTATCCGAAGCCGCTTGTAACCGCCGTCCGCGCCCGATAAGTATCAAAGCATCCGTCCAGACGGAAGGCGCCATTTCCCGGCGTCTTGCGGATATCCATTTCTATGATATCCATTGCCCGGTATGTCCTGTCGCTATCATTTGTCAAAAAAAGCATGACTTCCAGATATTCTTTGTAATTTAAACCTCTGCCGTTGTCTGTATCGGAAAGGCTTCCTTTTACGTTTTCAAGGCTGTTAATGCCCGTCTTCCAATCCGCAGCCGTCTTATAAACCGGTACTCTGCCGCCCTTTAACAATGTTTTGACGTCCTGTAGGCTTTCCACATATGCCCAGGCAAATAAAATCGTATACTTGACCGGCTCCGCCAGTTCGGGGCACATGACCACCGCCGTCAACGCCAGCGCCATTGCCTCTGCTTCCGCTATTTTGGCACTGTCGGATAAAATGTAAATGACATTCGCCACTTCCCGCCATGCAAGCAGTTTTTTGGCAATTTGCTCCAGATTCTGCCAGTCCGTATCCTTGCCCCCTATCAGATATTCAATCTGATACTGCAGCATGGAATTTTCTTTTTCCTGCCCGTAATAACCGCATTTCTCAAATAGGTAAGCGAGAAAAAGAATCTCGTTGGGACTGCCCGTCAGCTGTGCGGCTTCTTCGCATACACCGTTTCCTTTCATCGGCGTCCGGTTGGAAAGATACTGCGCAAGCGGCACCTTTACCGTGGAAATGCTGTCGATATCATCCACAACCAGATTCAATACGCCCATACTGCGTGTTGCGTTAGCCACGTCTGCGGGATTATTTAATGGCACTTCTTCCAAAACACCTTCCTCATTCTCTTCCTGCGGCAAGCCTATTTCTTCAATCTGCGCCTGATAACTTTCCCGTTCCCCTGCAACATCTCTGCTGTCAAGCTGGGAGCTGTCAATCTGCGCAATATTTCCTGTAATTTTTTCCAACAGATTCCCTACCGGATAGTCCGCCATATAATCGGTAATCTGTCTTTTTAACACTGCGCCGTTTTCATCGGAAGCAATGGAATATTCCAGAAACTCTACCTCATCTACCCGCATATCCAGAAAATCTTTCATCCGCCAGCCAGTGATTCCGGCTTGTTCCTGCAAGTTTTTCTGCATATACTTTCGCAAATGTTCCTCGGCGTTTGCGATAGAAGGCGTATTTCCCCCGTAAGAAGAATCCACGAACAACAAATCATACTGTTTCAACAATTCCCTGTGGTATTCCGCCAGAACGGAATTCATTCCGATATCTGTTACGCACTCGAATTTCATCCGTATGGCGCTGATTCGCGCCCCCTCTATTACAGTGAATACAAGGGACAGAATCAGCGTTAAGATTAATGACAAAAATACCGTTATATATCCCTTCCTCATGACATAACCGTATTGCTGTCTGAGGTAATCTTTTCAAAAATACTTTCCACCAGACTGCGCAGCTGATTTTTAAAGATAATCACCAGACCGATTAACACGACGATAATCAGAATAATCTCTACCGTTCCCAGCCCTTCCTCTTCCCGCAGAAAGTTTTTGAATGTCTTTAAATGATTCTTATGTTTTTTACCCATAACATTTCCTCCGTTTTTTGAATTTTTCTTCTTGGCTCATGCTGCCTATGCGGCAGAAATAACCTATTATGTTTTCATACTGTTTTCCCTTAGGCAAAAGATAAAAATGCCGGAACCATGATAAGCGCCATGACGATGCATAACATCATCATCATCGGCACGAGAAGCTTCGTCCCTGCTTCTTCGCCCAGTTTCTTTGCTGTGTTTTTTCTTTCCTCAAATGCATTGACTGCCTCCTGTCGCAGCATGATAAGCAAGTCGTTGCTTCCCTTGCGCAGATTCTGCGACAACAGCGCGCAAAGTTTCCTATAATGCTGTAACTGACACCGCTTCCCAAGATGGGTATACGCTTCCGTTTCCGACACGCCGCTTTGCAATTCATGGCAGAGCAATAGAATTTCCTCATAGACGTATCGTTTACTGCCAGAAACATCCCGCTTCTTATAATCTTCTCCCATTTTGAGAAACGCGCTGCGAATCGTCATTCCGGCGCCCATATACAGCGTCAGTTTGCTAATGATTTCTGGATAATCCAACAACAATTCCTTTTTTCGTTTTTCCAGATTCTCATCTATCTTTTTTCTGCCGGATAAAAAGAGAAGCGCCGCCGCAATACAGGTAAGCAGAAAGAAATAACCGCTGCTGTCTTTCACCACCTCCTTCCAGATAATTCTCTGACTCCTAAGATACTCCGGCAATCTCATGACCCGCCCGGTTCTGCTCGCCTGATTTTGTTCCTCCAGAGAAGCTTCCAGTTCTTTCAATAACCGTTCTTTCTCCGTATAGACCGCAGGCTGTACCCGCACCGGAAAGATTTCTTCAAACGTGATATCCTCATACTGGAAACTTGCCGTTAAAGTAACGACCTGCCCTTCTTCCAGCTCTTCGTTATATACCGATCCGTCTGTATGCACCAGAGAATACTGACTGCTGTCCCAGCTAATCTGAAAAGGATATCCTTCCAGAGAATCCGCCAATGCCAGATTTCCCGTCACATTATCCAGACTTTCGTTATCGCCCAGAATGCTTTCTGCCAGATGTGCGGACGCTTCCTGATACAGCGTGGCAATTTCCTCTTCTGTATATTTCTGCGCTTCCACGGTATAAAGAATCTCTTCCGGCTCCCCTTCCCCTATCTGCGCCGATAATGCAACGTCCGTTTGCCCCTGCCCATGCGCCTTCCGGTAAATATAACTGCCTTCCTGCAAAACCCCTGCCGCACTCCCGCTAAGGGCGACGCCAAGCGCCGCCAGATTCCCAATAAAAAGTACCGTTAGGACGAGGCTGCACTGTCTGATTTGAAATTCTTTCACCTGCTGCTTTTCCGATAATTCGGGGTGCAGCAGTTTCAAGCTCTTTCCAAGCTGGCTGCTTCCAGACTGTCCCTTATAAGATAACGTCCCACGGTTCCTCCCATGCGTGCCAAGCCGCGCTGCCAGCCGCTCCTTTAAGCGAAGGCACCAGATGGCCGCCTTTAAGAAAAACACTTCCCCCGGATACGCCTTTTTATCCGGCTGACTCAGACAGGCAGACGCCGACTCCCTGCGCGATAACAGAAACAGCAATCCATAAATCCCCAATATGATTAGATAAACGTATCTCATCTTCCCTTCCTCTCCCTAAAACCTTATCTAGGCGATTGCGAAACTAAAATATAAGAATGTGTAGTTGTACAGAATATACAAATCCAAAAGCAGGTACTGTGAAAACGCCGGTACTTAGATGCCGTATTTTGGCATCTTATGTACCGCTGCGTTTGAACCGTAGCGAGAGCGTGCCTGCGTTGGATTGTATATTCTGCACAACGGACGGCTGTAAAATCTTAGTTTCGCAATTACCAAAACCTTATCAGACCTCAATCTCAACCAACCTTGCAGAAATCGTATAAGCCGCCAGATAAATCAACAGACAGATTGTCATCAGAAAAACGCCCGCCAGATTGTGGTAGAGTACGTCGAAAAACCCTTTCGAGGTCAAATCCATATAGAAAATGATGAGAAACGGGACTGCATTCATGATTTTCTGTTCCATTTTCTTCGAGCTGATTAAGACCTGTATTTCTTTATCTACCGTAATTTTCTGCTCTATCGTCTCGGCAGTCTCGGCTAAAATCTTCGTCATATTTCCGCCGCTGCGCTTGGCAATGAAGAAGACGTCCGCAAACTGCAGAATATCGGGCACATGGCTTCTGCTTCCCAAATCGTATAAAAGACGTTCCAATATGACGTTATTGTCCAGACCTTTTGCAATATAATCCAGTTCCTTACAGATAAGGCTTTCCTTTCCATACAGCGCTGCCATATCCCGGTAAGCTTCCCGGAAAGCGTTTTCCACGGAATAGCCTGCTTTCTGATTGGCGGACACTGACAATACCGCATCTTTAAATTGTATCTTCAGCTCCTCCCGCCGCCGTTTCGCCAGCTGCGCCTTTTTCTTCCCCAGAAAAACAACAAAGAGCGGTATGAGAAACGGACACGCCCACACGGAGCGATAGAAAAAATATGCGATAATGCCCACTGCCGCCGCGCCCTGCATACAGTACAATGCCCATTCCTTCCCGGTAAAGTCATACTGCCCGTAATCAACGTTTTTCCGTGTATATACCTGCTGTTTTAAGTTTTTCCACATAGGTAAGTTCTCCCTTTTTTCTCAATGTTCCCAACACCCTGCCATCCTGCCCTTCTCCCTCTTCCATAAACTGATATAGCGTCTGTACCTGCACTTCGCCCTGCTCCATGCCTAGCACTTCCACGATTTCCAATACCCGTCTGCTTTTATCCCGCAGTCTGCCCAGGTGAATGATGATATCAATCCCGGACGCTATCTGCTGCTTAATGGCGCTTAGGGGTAAATCCATTCCCATGAGAATCATATTTTCCAGTCTGCTTAGCATATCTTTGGAGCTATTGGCATGACCCGTGGACATAGAGCCGTCATGCCCGGTATTTAAACACTGCATCATATCAAACGCTTCTCCGCCCCTGACTTCCCCTACGATGATTCTGTCCGGGCGCATACGCAGCGATGTTTTAATCAAATCCCGGATGCTGATTTCCCGGCAGCCTTCCACATTGGCGTTTCTCGTTTCCAACCGCACGAGATTCGGACTGTTTAAAATCTGCAGCTCGGCGCTGTCTTCGATGGTAATGATTCTTTCCTCTTTCGGTATATAATCCGACAGTGCATTTAAGAAGGTCGTCTTCCCGGAGCCGGTTCCCCCGCTTATCAGGATATTATACTTAGCCTCTACCAGCTTCTGAAGCCATGCGCAGACTTCCTCTGGAATAGAGCCGAAAGCCACCAAGTCTCTCATGGTAATCGGCTTGTCCGGGAAGCGGCGGATGGTTACAATCGGACCGTTTAAAGCGACGGGACTTAGCACTATATTCACGCGCGCCCCATTTTCCAGCCTTGCGTCCACAATCGGCGACGCCTCATTCACGGTTCTGTTACATGCCGCCACAATCTGCTGGATGACGTCCTCTAACTTTTCCCTGCTCTCAAACTGCAATTCAAAGCGGGATAGTCTGCCCTTTTTCTCGATATAGATATGCTCTGGTCCGTTAATCATAATTTCCGTAATATCCGTATCGTCAATTAGCTCCTGTAACACGTCCAGTTTTCTGACTGCATGAAAAAGTTCTTTGCGCAGCCGTTCCTTTTCCGCTAATGATAGCGAGAAATTCCTGCCCTCCCTGACAAGCAGCTCGTCAATCATTTCCTGCATCTCTTCATCCGAGGTCTCTTTGCTATAATCGATATTTGCCGCTAATAACTCTTTTAATCGTTTCCTTGTTTCATCCCGACTGTTTTTCATATAAATCCTCTTGTATAATCGCCTTGACATATGCAGACAATTCCCCGTGGGTCATCAGATTTAAATCCGACGGAAGTTTTTCAAAAAAAGGAAATTTACACTTCACAGTCTTGTCCACAATATCGCTTAATTCATTTAATTGTAAAACTTTCTCATACTGGTCCATTTTTGCCATCGCAAAGCCGTCGTCCCTGGTAATCGTATAAATTTTGCAGCAATGCTGTAGCAGTTCAAACAAGCCGTTCATACCGTCCGTCAAATCCAGAATCAGATACTCATAACGGCTGATTTGTCCGATTGCCGTAAGCAGTTCCAGCCAGTTTTCCCCCGTGATTTCCTGCAAGTCCAGACCGCATTGTCCGGGCGGAATGAAATCCAGCCCATTGACATTCTGTACGATGGAAGGCAGCCGGACGGAAAGCTTCTCCTTTGCGCAGCGGAAATAATAAACCACGTCCATCATGTCCGATGGAAACTCTTTGTGCAGCATCTGGCTGAACCCGGAATAGCATTCAAAATTCAGATACAATACCTTGTGTTCCTTCGCCAATAACTGCCCCATCGTCAAAGCAAACGAGGTCTGAAGGCATCTTCTGACCGGGGAATAAACGCCGATAATTCTAGGCATGACGCCCTGCTTCGTATCCGCTTCCTTCCAGCTTTGCAAGTCTGCAAGTTTCTCCGCCATCTCCCGCATAATTTCATCCGGGCTCTGATACTTATCGATATATTGATAATTTTCTTCTTTTTTCCGTCCGCCTTCCCACAAAACGAAAATATTAGGAATATCCAGCGGCTTGTCCAGTTTTTTTATCGCGTTCTCGCCGATAAGCAGCACGGATATTTCCTGTTTTTCCAGAAAAATCTGTAACTTTTCTGTTTCGGTAAAAAGGTGCAGCATGTATGGCGTCGGCATTTTTTCCAGAAGAAACTCCCCCATCCTGAAGGCGTAAGCCTCCTCCAAATCACAGACTGCCAAAATTTTTTGTTTCAAAATATCCCTCCCAATCCAAGCATCACACTAATCGAAACCGGTAATGCAAAATGTATCTTGTTGCTTTTATATCTTTGCAAATCTTCTTTTAAATCTGCTCCATACACCTTCCATTTCCTGCTGCGAAACACATCCGCCAGATATGAGCCCAGATATTGCAGACGTTCTCTTCCGTTTTTTTCCAAAATTAATTTTCCGAGGGAAAAGATGGCGCCGATGGCAAAAGAAACTGCAGCCACATACAGCATTCGTCTGGATGGGAAAAAGCTGCTTATCATAAGAAACAGTTTCACATCTCCGGCTCCCAGACCGCCGATTTTATAAATCGGATATAAAAGACAAAAAGAAAGTAACATGACGGCTATCGCTGTGAAAACGCTTCCATACCCGCCTTCCCGGATGCGGAAATACAAACCGGCGAAAATCCCGGATACAATCTGCCAGTTGTATATCTTGTCATATTTAAAGTCCGTCACAACCGCCGTGATAAGCAGTAAGATTAAAAAAGATTGTTCATAAGTCAGCTCTATCCAATCGCCTCCTCTTTCTAACTTTTGCTAAATTTACTAAAATAGCATGAATCATTTGGAAGATACTTCCCGATACTGTCGCAACAGTCTGAATAAAATGATAATGTCTTATAAGATAAATCGAATTATATATGCTTTTTTCAATTTTGTCCATAGCAATTTTACAAAAAAATATATTTTGTAAAAAGTTTACAAAGCTTTGAAAAAATTGATGCCATAAAGTACGATAACCCCCGGAAATCCAAGGATTCCAGATGTCAAAAAAGTCAACGGATTAATCCCTACTGCAACCGAAATCTGCCTTGCAAGCAGGAAACTGTTCAGGAAATAAATGCCTACCATGCCCATGACCGCGCGCAAAACAAAATTGATAATCCATTCAATTTTTCTTCCAAACGCGCCGATTAACAATACCAGTGCACATACGACAATAATTGCCGTCATATCGCCAAACCGTTCCATAACAAGTCCCCTTTTCCACATCTCTTCTTCATACTATGTTACATTTCTATAAAATATACTAAGAATATTTTTCCAATTTCTGACTATACTGTATAAAAGAGGTAATTGTTCTGATAAGATTGGAGGCGACCATGAAAATTCTTTTCCGCCAGCGTACATGCCGTATCGATGCGGACGACGCTTTGGAACTTAGGAAACTATCGATTCGTGAAGAGCTTACGCAGACAAGACATGCTTTGGAAAACGCCTATTCCGGGTTCGACAATGTGACAGACCCGGATTTAATAGACTGCTATATTTATGAAGTGAACGCTGTCATGAAAAGATATAAATATCTGCTGGAACAGGCGGCAAAAGACGATTTGCTGCCTACAGAAACGTATGAATAGAGGGACTGGGCTGACTGGCTGGACCGACTGGCTGGACTGACTTTGAATAGACTTTACATCTTTTAGGTAATCCGCTATAATAAGATTGTGTCAATAAATACTATTAAAAGGCGGTGAAAGGATGATTGAAGATATGAGCAAAGAAGAACTTATGAAAATATCGGTTGAAGAGTTTTCCAGATTGCAAGATTGGATGTTAGCCACGCCGAAAGATTTGGAATCCTATAGCGGTATGAAAAAAAGATACATTGAATTAAAAGTAATCCTTACAAGTTTAAGTGTAAATATTACAGAATTAGATAAAATCAAAGAGTAAGCCAAATGCGCGGCGAGAGTAGCCGCGCATTTGGAATTAACTCAGACACAGAATCCTCTATTTGCCGCCGGGTCCGCGATATTTTCCGTCAAGGTATTCCGACCATAAGTCAGACCCGCGTAGACGGTCTGGGTATTGCCCATAACCGGTCCCGATGTATCCTGCGGTTCAATCTGCAGGTAAGCTTCATGTAGTTTTTCAATGATTGCCCTCACATGATGCAGACATTCTTTATCATAATGAATGCTTGCGCGCACCAGTTCCCGGTTACTATATAAGTATAGCTGCAGCAGATTATGCGCCAGCTCATATTCAAAATGCAGAGAGGCGGTCAGTTCGTTCATACAGCCGCGTATCTTACGAAGCGAATTTTTATACATCACTTTATCTTCCGCCGCCAGCGCTTCTTCCGCCTCGTCCAGATAAAGCAATACCATTTCATACAGAATCGTAATTAGCTGCGTCTTATTCGCCTGTGTAATCCTTAGCGTAAATTCCTGCTTCAATTCCTTCGTCATACGATAATCCCTTCCGTTTCCATCTCTTTGTCCCGATTATTGCAATAACTGTAACACCTGCGACGGTCTTTCGTTCGCCTGCGCCAGCATGGATACTGCCGCCTGGGAAACGACCTGCTGCGTCGTATAAGAAGTCATTTCTTCGGACATATCCACATCCATAATACGGGAATATGCAGAAGTCATGTTTTCATTGGTGATATCCAGATTACTTACCGTATGCTCTAAACGGTTCTGGTATGCGCCGAGACGGCTTCGTACATCCGATACATAAGCAATGGCGAACTTAATCGCTTCGATGGCGTCGCTGCTTTTATCCTGCGTCGTCAGTTCTGCATTGGTAATACCGAGTCTTTGCAGGGAAATCGTCGGAATCCTGATTTCCAGAACCTGCCCCTCGTTGGCGCCAATCTGCATATCCATGGCGCCAATGCCCGTAATATCAATTTTCAGCGGTCCGCCTGTCGCTCCGGTCGTTACATCTTTCGTATTCTGGAGCAAATCTACAGAGCCGCCCGGACCTGGATTTTCCCCAATATCTAACGTCAGCTCGAATCCCTTGTCATCCGTAATCGTAACACAATTTTCCCCTACGGAAGAAATTGCAGCTCCATTCGGGAAGCCAGCGCCTGCCGTAAAACTATTCTTCGTTCTATCCAAATCGATTTTGCCGTCGTCATCATAAAAGATGGTCAGCGCATCAATCGTATATTCCTGCTCCGGCACGTCGTCGCTGTAGAAACCTACCTTGACGTCCAGATTGTTCGTATATCCTTTTAACTCAAAGCTGCCGTCTAAAAGCGTCTGCCCGTTAAATTCCGTATCTCTTGCAATTCTCGTAACTTCGTCCTTTAACTGTACAAGCTCCGCATTCAGTGTCATTCTGTCGGTAGTCGTCAGCGTTCCTGTCGCGCCCTTAATCGCCAGCTCGTTCATTCTCTGCAGCATACTGTGCACTTCCGTCAAAGCGCCGTCCGCAGTTTCGATAATGGAAATGCCTGTATTGGCATTCTGGGTCGCTACACTGACGCCTTCAATCTGCGCATTCATCCTGCGCCCGATGGCATAGCCGGACGGACTGTCCTTCGCGCTGTTAAGTTTCAGCCCGGACGATAATTTCTGCAAAGATGAAGAAACCCTGTTGTCCGCCACATTTAAGGAATTGTTCGCACGCATTGCCGTTGCATTATAATTAATTCTCATGTTGTACCCTCCTAAATTATTGTATCGTCCCCACCAGCTTTAGCTTGTTATCGCCCTGATAAACGCTTTCGCCACCTGATACAAGTCCGCCGTCTGTACTGCTGACGTCTCCGGGGACGTTTCTTCCATAAACTGATTTAAGTCTAAATCGCTGCTATGAAGCACTCCGATGTCGCCAAGTTCCAGCTCTTTTTGTACAAGTGCGTCCATATGGTTTTGCAGCTCCCGCCGCAGGTTCTCGCCGTTTTCCCGCAAAGCCTGTGTCCCTTCCTGCGTAGAACATGCGATATAGCCTGACACTTTCCGGTTTCTGACAGTAAACTCCGCTGCAACTTTTCCATAGCTTTCGGTAGAAAGGGTTGCCTTCACTTTGCCGCCCTCTTCCCTGCCATGAAGCACTTTCAGATGAATCGCCGTCATTTCCCCGTGAATTTCCACCGGTATATGGTAATTTTCCTCCTGCGCCAGATTTCCGGCAAGGGTCAGTTGTTTCCGGCAGCTTTGCATCGCTTTCAAATCAAGGTACTGGATATCCGCATCATACTGCGCTTCGTCAAGTATTTCCGCATAGGTTTCTTCCATTTCCTGGTAAGCTTCCTGTGCGCTCTCTTTATCTGCCATTGCTTCCTGCAAATGCGCTGCAGCGTCCCTTACTTTTTCTTTATCGGCAGGTTTCGCCCATTCATTCAGCTTTTTATACCAAAAACCGGGGCGATTCATCAACATATCCGCCGCCAGCAGAGCATTGGGCGTTACTGGCTGCCTGCTGTTTAACAGTTCGTTGACGACGGCTTCTTCCACCGCTCCAAGCTCCCGGTATTCCTGTAACTGCTCTTTTTGATAATCCCGCTGCGTCGCGGCGTCCTGCTCTGCCATCCTATCTGCTGCATCGCCGGCAAGTCTGCGGTAGTATTTTCCGAATCCGCCTTCAATCTGCTCACTGATGGAGATGCCCTTGGTAACGCCATCTACCCCGGCGAAGGCATCATCAATCGTATAATCCATGCCATGCCGTTTGTTGCTGCGCACCGCGCCAAGCAGATTTTTGAAAGAAAGCTCGGCGCCATTCTGAAGAAGGGTTCCTATCGCTGCATCGTCTGTCTTTTCTAACTGCCGGAACATCCGGTAGATGCCGATATAGGCTTCCCGTTCCTGGTTGTCTATTTCCTGATTTTTTTCCAGCTTATATAAAAATTTACTGTATTTCTCATTTTCCTCTTCCCTGTCAGACTGCTGGGAATCCAGATAATCGTTTAATTCCGTAATCGTCATTTCCAAGGGATTAACGCCATCCCGGATGGTCTGCAGCGTAGCCGCCGGCGTCATCTTCTGGATAACACGGCGCAATTCCCTATCGGATTCTTTGACTGCCTGTATGTTTTCTTCCGACAGCTCCATATGGTTATAACCGAGAATGCGGATAGCGCGGCGGTTTTCCTCGTTTGTTTCCAAATCCATATCTTCCAGAATATCATCCACATTCCGAAAAGCCTTACGGATGGAATCGCCCATATCCGCCCTCGGCGCCGTCATAAGCGTCTCATATTTCTCTCTCGCCGACTCGTAGGAATCCCTTAAAGCGCCGCCTTCTACCTGTACATGCCTTAAAGTAAAGTCTTCCTCAGTCGTCTTAAATCTTCCCGCGATATCGATTGGATAATAAGGCAGCTCGTCAAGAATGCTGCGCGTCTCTGTATAAACCGCTGCCTTCTCAGAAGCTTCCTGCACGTCCGCTCCCCCGAATAAAAGCTGCTTCTGCTGCGCCTCAATCTGTTTTAAAGTGTCTACCAACCGTTCCAGTTCCATCGTATCGATGGAGTATCCGCTTTCTATCAGCTTCCGGTTCGCTTCTATCGTCATCATCAGGCGCACCTCTTCTAACTGGCGCCTCGCAGTCACGCTTGCGGCTGTATAAGTCTCTTCATTAGCAGACGCGGCTTCTTTATAAGTTTCTGCGCCGACCGGCTCTGCTGTTGCGTTGGCTTCTTCGCTGGCAGATACGGCTCCTGCATTAGTCCCACCGCTGACTGACTCTGTTTCCGCATTGGCTTCTTCCGCGGTTTCCGCCTTTTCCAGATTCTTTAACGTCAGCGGCTCGCCTTCCTCTGCTACTCTGTCAACGGCATCATCCGAAATCTGTCCGAATCTTTCCACATACTCCGCCGCTTTTTCCAGATTGCTTCTATTATCCGCCAGATTCGCCGCCCCGGCGCTTTTGCCGTCTGCAATTGCCGCTGCGACTGCCGATAGAATCTGTTTCATATCCTGCGGAAACTTTAGGCTGTTTAACTGATGCAAATCGCTCACTGCTTCCGGGGTCAAGGGAATGCCTTTTTCTACCAGCCATTTTGCCTCGTCCAGCGTATCCTCATCTATAGGAAGCCCCGCCTCCTGCAGAATCTTTTCCATCTGGGGCTGTAACTGCTGCCAATGGTATTCATCCGCCTTCTTCGCATAATAGCCGGGAAATTCATCCGCATAATAGCCTCTTCCCTGTCTATCGCCATCCGCCGCGCTATGCTCTGCAAGATACAGCTGTTCGATGGTAGGTTCCCTGTGGTTTTCTACCATGTATTTTACAGCGCCTTCCGACATATCCTGGATTTCCGCAGCTCTGTCGTATGCCTCTTTCGCATCCCGCACATTTTCTTCGGCAAGGGGAACATCATGCTCTGCAAACTGTCTATCCAGTTCTCTTGCAAATGCTTCGCTTCCTGTAATTTCTTCCAGCGTTTCCTCATCAATCTGGTCGGTATAACCGCTTATCTGCGTACCGCCCCGGATTAGCTCCGCTTTTATTTTATCGATAATGGTAACGACTTCTTCTATCTGCATTTCTCCGACATGATAACCGTCTTTCAGCATACGGCTATAGTCTTCGGGAGACATAAATTTAGACATCACTGTCAGATAGTCTGTCTGCGAAGCAACATCGATTTGCCCCGCTTCCTGCATAACGTCTTCTGTGGTCTTTCCCTGACCTTTATAAGCTGAGTTATCCATAACTGTGCCAGAAATGTCTAATGCGTATCCGCCCGTCTGATGCGTTTCCTTCGCGCGGGCGGTTTCCCGATATGTAGTTGTCGCAACCTTATCTACATTTTGATTTGTGTTATTATTGTCAAACGTAATCTTCATACACTCACTCCATGCAGCAGGTTTTATTTTCTATATTTCTGTTTTCTATTATCTTATTTCGGCATAGTTGCTTTATTTCTTAACCCTATCTTTCGTGTTGGAGGATAGTTAGGTTGCTTTTTGCGCTTATCAGTCCTTCCGTCAACCGATTTATAACAAACCAAACTCCCGGAACAACTGTTCCTGATATGCCGTATCCTGCGCCGCCCGGATGATATCATCAGTGCGGTTTTGTTCGGATAGGATGACATTTAATTGATTAATGCGTTCTATGCCTTTTTCAATACCTTCTTCAACGCCTTCCTCAAACCCTTCCGCCCGAAGGCTCCGCTCATATTTCTTCACAT
>JAMPHJ010000048.1 GCA_023663465.1 Muribaculaceae bacterium
ATCATATGATAAGGAGGCTGAGCTTCATGAGAATTACTGATGTCCGCGTGCGTAAGATGACTCAAGACGGCAAAATGAAAGCTATCGTCTCGATTACCATTGACGACGAGTTTGTAGTGCATGATATTAAAGTAATCGAGGGCGAAAAAGGGCTTTTTATTGCTATGCCAAGCAAAAAAGCGACAGACGGCGAATATCGTGATATAGCGCATCCGATTAATTCTGCGACCAGAGAAAGCATTCAGAGAATTATTTTGGACAGCTATGAAAAGGCGCTTTTAGAACCAAATGACGCATAATAGTGTATAAGGTAAGTGAAGGGATTATGGGAGAAGGATGCTGCAGCATCCTTTTCCTATGTATAGGAGAAAATATCTGTATGTATGTAATTGTAGGTCTGGGGAATCCCGGACAAAAATATGAGAATACGAGACATAATACCGGTTTCATGGTAATTGATGAGGCAGCAAGGCAGTATCACATTCCTGTTTGTGAGAAGAAGCACAAAGCCTTAATCGGGAAAGGCATCATCGGGGGAGAGAAAGTCATTCTTGTAAAACCCCAGACTTTCATGAATCTTAGTGGCGAAAGTGTGCGGGAAGTCATAGACTATTATAAGATAGAAGAAAAAGAAAAATTGATTGTCATTTCAGACGATATCAGTCTCGCTCCAGGAACAATCCGAATCCGCAAGAAAGGAAGCGCGGGAGGACATAACGGATTGAAAAATATTATTCTGCATCTTGGACATGATGAATTTCAGAGAATACGGATGGGCGTAGGCGAAAAACCCCCCGGATACGATTTGATAGATTATGTGCTGGGACATTTCGGGGAAGACGATAGGGCAGCTATGGAAGAAAGCATAGGTCGCGCGGTGCAGGCGCTGGAAGTGATGATTGTGGAAGGCGCGGAGGCGGCAATGAATAAGTTTAATTAAACGCATTGAAGAGCATGCGTTTAATAAAACAGTTTAATTAAATGCGGTAGAGTGAGAAAGAGGGATAGTGGTGAGGGCATTATTGGCTCCCTTGGGGGAACTGGGAGAATATGATGAGATTGTAAAAATGCTGAAAAAGGATAAGGCGGCGCTTGCAATAAGTGGGTGCGTCGATTCTGAGAAGCTACATATGATATATGGATTGAGCGATGGTTTTAAAAATAAAATCATCGTTACTTTCAGTGATTTAAAGGCGAAGGAACTGTATGAGGATTATCATTTTTACGATAGAAATGTGATGGTTTATCCTGCGAAAGACTTGATTTTTTTCCAGGCGGATATCCACGGGAATCAACTGTCCATGCAGCGCATGAAGTGTCTGCGCAGGTTGATGGAAGGAAAACCGACCACTCTTATTACAACTTACGACGCGCTGATGACGCCTCAGGTTCCGTTGTCTGTACTGCGCGAAAGTGTGATATCCATTAACAGGCAGAGCATCGTCGATGAAAGTAAGCTTGCCCTTAGGCTGGCGGAGTTAGGATATGAGAAAAATTATCAGGTGGAAGCGCCGGGACAGTTTAGTATCCGGGGCGGCATTGTAGATATTTTCGATTTGACAGAAGAGAATCCTTACCGTATCGAGCTTTGGGGAGAAGATGTGGAATCCATACGAAGTTTTGATATTTTAAGCCAGCGTTCGATTGAAAAGTTGGAATCCATATCCATATATCCGGCGACGGAACTGGTTTTAAGCAGGAAAGAGCAGCAGGCGGGCGTTGCTGCCATTGAAAAAGAAGGGAAAGAATATGCGAAGAAGCTCCGTGCGGAAATGAAAACGGAGGAAGCGCATCGTATTACCCGGCAGATACAGGAGCTGAAAGAGGGACTGACGGAGCTTGGCGTGCCGCTTGGCGCGATGAATCTGGACAGCTATATCCGTTATTTTTATAGGGATTTATCCACGCTGTCGGATTGTCTGGAGCAAGAGTCAAGTTGTGTTTTTATCGATGAGCCGATTCGCGTGAAGGAACATGCGGACGCGGTAGAACTGGAATTTCGGGAGAGCATGACGCATCGATTGGAAAAAGGGTATCTTTTGCCGGGGCAGGTAGACGTGCTTTTTGGCGGGGAGGAAACTGCAGCAAGGCTGCTTAGGGGAAGGGTTGTGTCGCTTGCGATGATGGAAGGGAAAAACCCTTTGTTCCAGCCGGATAAAAAATTCAGCGTCCAGGCGAGAAGCATTCCTTCTTATCATAATAGTTTTGAAGCGTTGGTCAAAGATTTAAACCGATATCGGAAAAACGGGTACCGGGTGCTGCTTTTATCCGGTTCCCGGACAAGAGCGGAAAGGATTGCCAGCGATTTGCGGGAGCAGGGTCTGACTGCTTTTTACAGTGAAAATCCTGACAGAGAGGTACAGGCGGGCGAAGTAATGACCTGTCATGGCAGGGTATTGAAGGGGTTTGAGTATCCGCTGATTAAATTCCTGGTGATTTCAGAGAGCGATATTTTTGGGGCGCAGAAAAAGAAAAAGAAGAAAAGAAAATATGAGGGACAGAAAATCAACGACTTTTCGGATTTGAAAGTCGGAGATTATGTCGTACATGAAAGCCACGGTCTGGGCATTTACCGCGGCATCGAAAAAGTGGAAGTAGAAAAAGTTACAAAAGATTATATCAAGATAGAGTATCGGGACGGGGGCAATCTTTATATTCCGGCAACCGGCATGGACGCGATTCAGAAATACGCTTCCGCAGACGCCGGGACGCCGAAACTGAATAAGCTGGGGACGCAGGAGTGGAATAAGACGAAGACCAAAGTGCGGAGCGCAGTTAACGAAATCGCACAGGATTTGGTGGAATTGTATGCACTCAGGCAGCAGAAAAACGGTTACCGGTACGGGGAAGATACCGTCTGGCAGAGAGAATTTGAGGAAATGTTTCCTTTTGAAGAGACGGAAGATCAGTTAAATGCCATTGCGGATACGAAGGCAGACATGGAAAGTACGAAAATCATGGATCGTCTGATTTGCGGGGATGTGGGCTACGGGAAAACGGAAATTGCGATTCGCGCCGCTTTTAAGGCAGTACAGGAAGGCAAGCAGGTGGTGTATCTGGTGCCTACGACGATTCTGGCGCAGCAGCATTACCGCACGTTTATCCAGCGTATGAAGGATTTTCCGGTGCGCGTTGATTTGCTGTCCCGTTTCCGGACTACAGCGGAACAGCACAAGACAATCGAAGATTTGCAAAAAGGATTGGTAGATATTGTCATCGGCACGCATAGAGCGCTTTCTAAAGATGTGATGTATAAAGATTTGGGACTGCTGATTATTGATGAGGAGCAGCGTTTCGGCGTTACCCACAAGGAAAAGATTAAAAAGATGAAGGAAAACGTAGACGTCCTGACGTTGACGGCGACGCCGATTCCAAGGACGCTCCATATGAGTCTGATTGGCATCCGGGATATGAGTATTTTGGAGGAAGGACCCAATGACAGGCTGCCGATTCAGACTTTTGTCTGCGAGTACAATGAAGAATTGGTGAGAGAGGCGATTGTCCGGGAATTGTCCAGGGAAGGGCAGGTATACTATGTTTATAACCGAATCAATCATATAGCGGACGTTGCGGCTTCCGTCCAGGCGTTAGTGCCGGAGGCAGTAGTTGCCTTTGCCCACGGGCAGATGAAGGAACGGGAACTGGAACGCATTATGTATGATTTCATAGCCGGAGAAATCGACGTGCTGGTTTCCACCACCATTATCGAGACCGGGCTGGATATTTCCAACGTCAATACGATGATTATACATGATTCCGATAATATGGGGCTTTCCCAGCTTTATCAGCTACGCGGCAGAGTGGGGCGTTCTAACAGAACCGCCTACGCATTTCTGATGTATCGGAGGGATAAGGTGTTAAAAGAGGTGGCGGAGAAGCGGCTGGAAGCGATTAAGGAATTTACGGACTTGGGAAGCGGCTTTAAAATCGCCATGCGGGATTTGGAAATCCGCGGCGCAGGCAATATTCTGGGCGCAAGGCAGCACGGTCATATGCAGGCGGTGGGCTATGATTTATATTGTAAAATGCTGAATGAAGCCGTGAAAAACTTAAAGGGGATTGCCACGACGGGAGGCGATTTCAATACAAGCATCGATTTGGACGTGGACGCTTATATTCCGCCTTCCTACATTGTAAACGAGATTCAGAAACTGGATATTTATAAACGGATTGCGGGCGTTGAGAACGATAAAGAATATGAAGATATGAAAGAAGAGCTGTTGGACCGTTTCGGGGAAGTCCCGAAGTCCGTAGAAAATCTGCTTCGGATTGCGATTATCAGGGTAAAAGCGCATACGCTTTTTGTGACGGAAGTAAAAGGTAAAAACGAGTCGATACAGTTCCTCTTTGACCCGAAAGCTTCTATTAAAGTAGAAAATATTCCCCTGTTGCTGCAAAAATACGACGGAAAACTCACTTTCGACCCGAAGGGAACGCCCACATTCCGTTACCGCTATAAGAAATACGGAATGGTAGAAAAAGATGAGAAACTGTTGTTAGAATTGACGGAAGAGCTGATAGCGGAAATGGAAAAAATCCTAAAAAAAGAACAGTTGTTCGTATAAAGACCGTTTTATCGGACTCATGAAATGTTATTCTGTTTTCAGAAGTAAGAATTTTGAAAGGAGATAACATTTATGAAAGGATATACGGTAGAAAGCGGATACATGGGATATGTGGATGGGGAATATATGTTGTTTGCCAGTGAAGCGGATTATGAGGATTATCTGGGAAGATGATACCGCACCGCCAGCCGCACACGAAAATCATGTCGGAAAAATTTACCTTTTTTCTGTTGCTAGAAAGCGGGGGTATACAGTACAATAGAAAGGCGAAAAGAATCGCGGTCGATTCTTTCTGGATAGATGAGCTGGCTGAGAATTTAATAGGAGTTTGTGCGTGTGGTTATTAAAATTGATGATATTTCCGTAAACTATATAGATGAAGGAACAGGCGATGCGATTCTGTTGCTGCATGGGTGGGGGGCTAACATCGGACTATTTGATGGGATTGTGAAAACGCTTTCGCCGTCGCACAGGGTCGTCGCGCTTGACATGCCGGGATTTGGCAGGACACCGGAACCGCCGGAGGCATGGTGCGTGGATGATTATGTAGATTTTGTCATACAGTTTATAGAGCGTCTGCAGATAGACGAGGTAAGCATTCTGGTACATTCTTTCGGCGGCAGAGTGCTGTTTAAGATGAATGCAAGGGATAATCTTCCCTTTGTCATCCGTAAGGCAGTTTTAATCGATGCAGCGGGCATTATGCCGAAGAAGACCTGGAAGCAGAAGATGAGTCTGCGGATATATAAAGCAGCGCAGCGTGTTATGAACACGAAGCTGCTGCATTTTCTATATCCAGATGCAGTGGATAATATGAGACGTAAGAGAGGCTCCGCTGATTATAATCAGGCGACGCCGATGATGCGGGCGGTTTTAGTGAAAGTTGTCAATGAGGATTTGACGCATCTGATATCCGCATTAAAGTGTCCGACACTTTTAATCTGGGGAGATGCGGATACGGCGACTCCGATTGCGGACGCGAAGCGGATGGAAGAGTTGATTGATGATGCCGGGCTTGTTGTGTGCGAAGGAGCGGGACATTATTCTTTTCTGGAACAGCCCGCGAAAGTGCACGGTGCATTGCTGGCGTTCTTTGGATAGCGCTCTGAGAAGATAGGAAAGGAATAAGCGTGTTTATGGATATCTTTTTATGGATTGTCTGGGCGGGCACCTATTTAATCGGCGCGGTCTGGTATGAGCTTTACATTATGCATATGTTTCAGCAGAACTCTTATAAGCCTAGGGAATATGGCGAGTGGATGTGCGTGACGGCGAATGTCGGAAGGCTGCTTGGGAAAAGCCTTTACGGAATCATTTCCCTGCCGCTTCTTCTGATTGGAAACAGGGGCTGTCTGATTGCAGCGTGCCTGATGAATCTGATGACTATACTGGTCAATAAGCCTCATAAGGCGAAGAAACCACTTGTCTATACGCTCCGGGTCAGGCGGATGTTTGTTACGGCGGGGATTTTATATGTGGTCGGCATACTGCTTTCCCTGCTATGGGAAGGACAGGAATTTAAGACATGCGCTTTGATTTTATCGCTTCTTTTTGTACTGGCGCCGGTACGCGTGCTTTTGGAAAACTGGATGAATCATCCGGTGGAAAAAGCCATCGACAGGTATTATATCCGCGATGCGGCAAGAATCTTAAAAGAGATGCCTGATTTAAAAATTATCGGTGTTACCGGCAGTTATGGAAAGACCAGCGTCAAGTATTTCCTAAGTAAGCTGCTTTCTGTGCAGTTTTCAGTATTGCATACGCCGGGCAATTATAATACGACGCTGGGGGTAGTCCGCACCATCCGGGAATATATGAAATCTTTTCATGAGGTTTTTATTTGTGAGATGGGGGCAAGGGAAGTGGGTGATATTAAAGAAATCTGCGATTTGGTGCACCCGTTCTATGGCGTGATTACTTCTATCGGACCGCAGCATCTTCAAAGTTTCCATACGATTGAGAATGTGATAGCCACGAAGTTTGAATTGGCAGATGCAATACCCGAAGACGGTACGGTTTTTCTAAATTATGATAATGAGTATATCCGTAACCGTAAGCTGGATAAAAAGGTTGTCAGTTACGGGACAGCCGGTGGGGATATTGCTTACCTTGCATATGATATATCCGTATCGAGGGATGGCTCCGCCTTTAAGATGAAAGATAAAGACGGGCGGGAATATGAATTTCATACGCGTCTGGTGGGCAACCATAACGTACAGAATATTGCAGGAGCCATTGCTGTTGCCAATACGCTGGGCATTCCGATGGAAAAACTGATTTATCCGGTGAAACAGCTGGAAAGCGTACCTCATAGGCTGCAGCTTTTGAAACAGGGAAACCGCACGGTATTGGACGATAGTTACAATTCCAATCAGAGCGGTTTTAAGGCGGCGCTGGATACGCTGGCAATGTTTGAAGATTTGCGTATTTTAATGACGCCGGGGATGGTAGAGCTTGGAGAAAAACAGTTTGAAGAAAATAAAGCGGTGGGCGTGTATGCCCATGATAAATGTGATTATGCGGTGTTAATAGGAAAAGAGCAGACGAAACCGATACAGATTGGGCTGTTAGAAGCCGGATTTGCGCAGCAGAGAATGATTGTGGTAGATACCTTGCAGGAAGGGTTTCAAATGGTGAACGCAATCCCGGATGAAAGGCAGAAGGTAGTTCTGATAGAGAATGACCTGCCGGATAATTATGCATAAGGAAAGGAGCATGGCGATAGCAATGAAAATTAAAGTAGGCGTTTTCTTCGGCGGAAAGAGTGTGGAGCATGAGGTGTCCGTGATTTCGGGCATTCAGGCATTGAAGGCGTTTGATAAGGATAAATATGAGGCGATTCCGATTTACATTACGAAGGATAATGAAATGTATACCGGTGAAGCAATAGGGGAAATTAAAAATTATAAAAATATCCCGGAACTTCTCAAAAACAGCACCCGCATCTTTTTCCTCTGCGAGCATGGAGCGCAAGGAAAATTGAACCTGATACAGTATCCCCCGAAAAAGTTTGGCAGTTCTGTGATAGATTCTATCGATGTGGCGTTTCCGGTTGTGCATGGGGCAAACGTGGAAGATGGGTCATTACAGGGATTCTTGCGCCACTATAATGTTCCCCTTGCAGGCTGCGACGTCATGGCGTCTGCAGTTACGATGGATAAATATGTGATGAAGACTGTACTAAAGGATAATCAGATTCCAGTGTTGGACTGCGTAACCCTGCATTTTGTGGATTATCAGGCGGATGAAGAGAAGGCGTATTGTAAAGTAGAGGAAAGAATTTCCTATCCGGTCATTGTGAAACCGGTCAATTTAGGTTCCAGCGTGGGAATCAAAGTGGCAAGAGACAGGGAGGGTCTGAAAGAAGCGCTAGAGTATGCATTTGAATTTGGGCAGAAGGTTTTGGTTGAGCGGGCGATTATGAACCTGCGGGAAATCAACTGCGCCGTTCTTGGCGATTATGAAAGCGCACAGGCGTCCGAGTGTGAGGAGCCAATATCCGGCGATGAAATCCTAAGCTACGAAGATAAATATGTGGCGGGCGGTAAAAACGGCTCTGAAGGAATGCGGACGGCGCGAAGAGAGCTGCCGGCAAAATTGGAACCGGAGCTGCGAGAAAAAATCCGTACTCTGGCGGTGAATACTTTCCGGGTATTAAACTGTAACGGGGTTTCCCGGATTGATTTCATGATAGATCAGGATACTTCTCAGGTCTATGTGAATGAGATTAATCCGATTCCCGGCTCGCTTGCTTTTTACTTATGGGAGGCGGTAGGAAAACCTTATGCCGAATTGCTGGACGATATGGTGAAACTGGCGCTGAAACGGGAAAGAGAAGAAGAAAATTTGCTGACGTCTTTTGACAGTAATATTTTACAAAATGCCAATTTGTCGGGGGCGAAGGGTGTTAAAAAGTAGAAAGGAAAGGAAGTCTTGACGTGATTTTTGATTCTCATTCGGACATATGGTCGGATGTTGCCGTAAAATCTTTACAGGGTGAGAAAGATATCTTTCGGAAATACCACTATGAGAGATTACAAAAAGGCAAAATAGAGGGCGCGATTTTTGTTATCTGGATTGACCCGCCTTATGATAAGACGCCGGAGGTAAGGTTCCAGCAGATTCTGGGAGCAGTCAGACAAGAGCTTCCCTATTGCCGGGATATCCTTCGCATCGTGCATAATTATGAGGAAATGCAGAGGGCAAGGGAAGAAGGGATTTTCTATGTATTTCCCGGCTGCGAGGGGCTTTCAGGCATCGGAGCGGATTTAGAGCAGATAGAGCTTCTGTATGAGTCGGGAGTCAGGCATGCTTCGCTTACATGGAATGAGCAGAATCTGCTGGCTTCGGGAATCGGCGGCGATTCAGAGAGCGGACTGACAGAGCTTGGCGTCAAGGCGCTCCATAAAATACAGGAATTGGGAATGCTGTTTGACGTATCCCACCTGAATGATAAATCTTTTTGGGATGTGATGCGCCATGCAAGAGGACCGGTTGTGGCAACCCATTCTAACAGCCGCAGACTTTGTCCGGCGCCAAGAAATTTGACGGATGAAATGATAAAAGAACTGATAGAAACCGGCGGTATGGTTGGCGTGAATGCTTATCCGACGTTTATTACGGAGCGGGAGGAAGATGCGACGGTTGCCATGCTGGCACGGCATATAGAGCATATAGCGGATATTGCGGGCATTGATAATATTGGATTCGGCTTTGACTTTTGTGGTTTTCTGGAAGGATTTAATCCTACATTACCTGGATTGCAGGACGCTTCCGAGACAGAAAATATTCTGGCGGCGATGCAGGAAGTCGGATTTACGGCAGAAGATATTCAAAAAGTATCTTATCTGAATTGGCATAGAATGATACAAAAAATCCTATAGAAAATAATTTTTAAGGTATAAACTCCCACCATTTACAGATACTAGTAGCGCGACTTATTTAAAATACTATTAGCGTAAATGGAGGTTTTAAGATATGAAAGCGACGGGAATTGTTAGAAGAATAGATGACTTGGGGCGTATTGTAATTCCAAAGGAAATCCGCAGGACTTTGCGGATTAGGGAGGCAGATCCGTTAGAAATTTACACCGACAGGGAAGGCGAAATCATTTTGAAGAAATATTCTCCTATCGGGGAAATGGGCACATTTGCGAAACAATATGCAGAAAGTATGGCGCAGGTTTCCGGTCATATTGCAATGATAGCTGACAGGGATCAGTTTATCGCCGTTTCGGGCGGCATGAAGAATGTTCTGGGAAAATCCATAAGCAGGGATTTGGAAGAAAAAATTAATAACCGGGAAAGCGTGGTTGCCACGAAGGGCGATAGAAATTTTATCCCGGTCTGTCATGAATCCAGCGATGAATATCAGCATGAAGCAATCAGCCCTATTATTTGCGAGGGGGACGTTATCGGCGCCGTTATTTTACTGGAAATGGACAATAAATCCAAAATGGGAGAAGTGGAGCAGAAACTGATTCAGTCGGCGGCGGGATTCCTCGGCAGGCAGATGGAGCAATAGTACGTCTGGCAATTCAATGATATTTTCTGATAAGGGGCAGTATCTTTCTTGAAGGGATAACTGCCTCTTGGATTATCCTTAAAAACAAGTTGACAAGGATAGTGTATGGAAATATAATTTATTGCGGTTCCTAGTTATATGGTAGGAAATGGAAATGGCTGTAAATCTGGGGCTGAAGACCCGCTATGCACTATGCAGGAATGCATTTGCAATTACCTATGTAATTATCGGGAGGAAAGGAGTAAGATTCATGAGGAAAAGATTGATCGGTAAGGCGCTTAGTCTGATGCTTGTAATAGCGATGATGGCGGCGTTATCTGGCTGCGGTTCTGAGAAAGGACAAGCTGATACGTCACAAGAAAAGATTGTGAATATCGGTATTACGGACTCTTTAGGAGGGATGAATCCACTGACGAATGACCAGACCTGGATTAATAAATATGCGGTTGATTTGGAATTTCTTCCCTTAGTCGATTTGGATGGGGAATTGAATTTCCAGCCGATGTTGGCGGATTCTATTACGACAGAGGACAATGTTCATTTTATTGTCCATATTGATGAAAATGCTGTCTGGTCGGATGGCACGCCAGTCACGGCGGAAGACGTAGAGTATACGGTTCTGCGGCTGGCAAGCCCTGTGATTGCCAACCCGACGTTATTGCTCTATGCGTTTGAGGGAGTCGGTGAAGAAGGATTTGTAGAAGAAGGCGCAGAAAGCGTAGAAGGGATAGAAGTTTTGGATGAGAAGACCATTCAGTTTACGACGAAATATCCGATTGCATTGACGACGTTTGAGAATACATATGCCTTCTATATCCATACACTGCCCAAACATGTATTGGAGCAGTATACGGAAGCGGAGCTGATGTCATTGGATTGGTTTAGCCATCCCGATGTGGTCAGCGGTCCCTATATGGTTACGGATTATGATGTAGACCATTATATTTCCTATACGGCAAATGAGAAGTATTGGAAAGGCGCACCCAAAATCGAAAAACTAAACTTTAAGATTCTGGATTCCAGCCAGATTTATGCGGGACTTCAGTCCGGTGAAATCGATGTGACGCATCATACGATGACGGCGATTCCGCAGGAGGATTATGAGAATATTGAAGCATTGGAAAATATAGATGTCGTATACGGTTCCCCGATTACGAATCAGTCGGTTTTCATAGAAACGACGAATATCCCGGATGAGAGAGTGCGTCAGGCGCTTCTTTGCGCTATTAACAGGGAGCAGATACTAGCAGAGTTGATGAAAGGGCATGGGGAAGTCGTGGATGGTTTTCTTTCTTCAGCAGGTCCGTTTTATGATGAGACGATTATCCCTACTGCGTATGACCCGGAGCATGCCCGGACGCTTTTAGAAGAGGCGGGATGGGACGAGTCCCAGACGCTGCGTTTCTATGTAAATTCCGGCGACGGTACTTTTGTGAATGCGGCACAGGTTATGGCGGCACAGTGGGATGCCGTGGGCGTGAAAGTGGAAATACAGACGGTTGACCTTGCCACTTTAATGACGGTTGCCGAGACGACGGATTATGATTTGTTTGCGGTACAGTATACTTATGCGCCGGTGGATCCTTACCCGGATATTGCCTGGCTGCTTGGCGGCGAGGGAAGCTGGACAGGGTATGCCAGTGAGGAAATCAATGCGGCATTGGAGCAAACGCAGACAGCGGAAAGTATAGACGAAATAAAGGAATTATATGCGATTGTGGATAAAAAAGTGCAGGAAGACGTTCCCATGTTTTCTGCATATATCATCAGTGCGCAGGGGGCGGTGAATAAGAGGCTTACCGGCGTAAATGCAGACGTTTACGGATTTTTTGCAAATGTAGCGGAGTGGGATATCGTGCAGTAGGACAGAGTCTGTGGCTGGTACGATAAAAGGCAGTAATTTACGGCAAGGTTTTCAATATGTTTTGGGAAGATGACCGCGCGGTGGACAATGCTGTCAGGTTGTTGGAAAGGCATGGTTATTCGTATGTCACATTTATTGGAAGTGGATGGATTGACGACAGTTTTTCAAGGGGATTACGGAAGGAATACGATGGTGGACCACATTTGTTTTCATGTGGACAAAGGGGAAACCGTCTGTATCGTAGGAGAATCCGGGTGTGGGAAAAGCGTTACATCTTTATCCATTATGGGACTGCTTGCAAGAAATGGGCAAGTTACGGAAGGCACGGTCTTGTTTGATGGGCACAATCTTCTTTCCATGACGGAGCAGGATTTGGACAAAATCAGAGGCAATCAGTTGACGATGATTTTTCAGGATCCGCTTACTTCCCTGAATCCGGTCTTTACGATTGGGAATCAGATTAGCGAGAGTATCCGGGTGCACATGGGGCTTTCTAAGGAAGAGGCAAAGAAGCGCGCGGTGATGTTGCTTACGAAGGTCGGAATGCCCGAACCGGAGCAGACAATGAAGAAATTTCCGCATACGCTTTCCGGGGGAATGCGTCAACGCGTCATGATTGCGATGGCATTGTCCTGCAATCCCCAGTTATTAATAGCGGACGAGCCTACAACAGCGCTGGATATGACGATACAGGCGCAGATTATGAAATTATTGAAAGAATTGCAGCAGGAAAATGACATGGCTGTCATTTTAATTACGCATGATATCGGTCTGGTTGCCAATATGGCGGACAGGGTACTGGTTATGTATGCAGGTCAGTTTGTGGAAGCGGCGTCTGTCGAAGAACTGTTCCAAAATCCACGTCATCCTTATACGCAGGCATTGTTAGATTCCGTGCCGACTATCAGGGACGATGAAGACAGGCAGCTTGTGTCCATCCCCGGAATGGTGCCGGAAAATTATGATGATATACAGGGCTGCAGGTTTGCGGGAAGATGCAGTTATTACGCGCCAGAGTGTGATAAACGGCAGGAAGATTATCATTTTGCACCGCAGCATAGTGCGAAATGTATACGGCAGTATCAGACGGACGTCTTGAATAAGGCGTCATCACACGAAATTGCCCCGGCAGGGAGGAAATGATTATGGGTGCGGAGCAGACGCCTATCATTCAAGTGGAAAATATCAAGAAATACTACCCCATAAAGGACGGTATCATAACGCATACGGCGGGATATGTCAAAGCGGTGGATGGAGTGGATTTTTCGATTATGCCGGGGGAAACATTGGGACTTGTCGGAGAATCTGGTTGTGGTAAAACGACAATTGGCAGACTGCTGGTAGGTCTGGAGCAGCCGACGGAAGGCGTTATTTATTATAAAGGGAAATCTTTGGCGGATAGGACGCGAGAGGAAAAAAAGAAGATGCGTACTAATCTTCAGATGATCTTTCAGGACCCTTATTCTTCCTTAAATCCCCGCAAACATGTTTATGAGATTCTAGCGCAGCCGATGTTGTATCATAAGATATCTTCAAGAGATACCGTGGAAAGAGATATTTGTAAGATTTTGGATATGGTGGGACTGTCTGAAAATGTACTGGGCAGGTATCCTCATGAATTTTCTGGCGGGCAGAGACAGAGAATCTGCATTGCAAAGGCGTTATCCTTAAAACCGGAATTTATCGTCTGTGATGAACCAATCAGCGCATTGGACGTATCCATACAGGCGCAGATTTTAAACCTATTAAAAAGTCTGCAAAAGGAGCTGAATCTGACACTTCTATTCGTAGGGCACGGTCTGGGCGCAGTGAACTATGTCAGTGACAGGGTTGCGGTAATGTATTGTGGAAAGATTGTCGAGACAGGAGAGGCGAAAGAGGTTTTTAAAAATCCGACGCACCCTTATACAAAGGCGCTTTTAGAGGCAGTGCCGATGCCGGATTTGGCACGAAGAGCAGAGGGCACGGTTTTTGCATAAGCTGTGATTGAGAGGGAATGGTATGGGCAAATATATTTTGAAAAGAATATTGATTGCAATTCCAGTCTTAATCGGCATTACCATCATTGATTACGCAATTATGTGCCTTGCCGGCAGTCCGCTTGCGATGCTGCAGGGACCGCGCGTAACGGAAAGTGCACTGGAAGCGAAAAAAATTGCCCTTGGACTGGACAAGCCTTTTTATGTGCAGTATTTTGTCTGGTTGGGACAGTTGTTGCGCGGAAATATGGGATATTCCATCAAATCCTATCAACCGGTCAGTGACATGATAGTTAGCCATCTGGGACCGACACTTCTATTGATGGGGGTATCGCTGCTGCTTAGTCTGTTGATTGCAGTGCCGGCGGGGATTTATAGTGCGGTGCATCAGTATTCCAAAGGCGATTATGCGGTTGTGACGCTGTCCTTTCTGGGGAGCAGCGTGCCGGGATTTTTCCTATCGCTTTTATTGATTTATATTTTTACGGTGAAGTTGAATGTGCTTCCCTCTTCCGGCATGGTGACGCTTGGGAAGTCAGGCGGTGTAGGCGATGTGGCAAAGCATATGGTGATGCCGGTCATCGTGCTTGCCGCGTCTATGGCGGGGAGTAATATTCGTTATATCAGAAGCGCAGTATTGGAAATTTTACAGCAGGATTATTTACGAACGGCAAGGGCAAAAGGTATCGGAAGGTTCCGGGTCATTTATAAACACGCGCTTAGAAATGCGCTTGTGCCGATTGTAACAGTTATCGGTATGCAGATTCCCGTTTTGTTTGGCGGCGCGATTATTATCGAACAGGTATTTTCCTGGCCGGGGCTTGGGCTGATGACGATGAGTGCAATCAGTAACCGGGATTATCCGGTGATTATGGGAGTATGTCTGCTTTCGGCGGTAGTGGTGCTCATTGGGAATCTGTTGACGGATATTTTGTATGCAGTGGTAGACCCTACGATACAGTTGAAATAGAAAGTGTGTAATCTGCCTATCCAACACAACGACTCTGGGCGATGCCTTGTTTTTCATTGCCTAAGAGATACAAATGAAACACAGAAGAACAAGAAGAACACAAAATATAATCCTTGAAAGGACAAGCCATGCCTACAGAACGTTATTCACAAACGATATTTCGTAGATTCAAAAAGCATCATTTAGCGGCATTTAGCCTGATAGTGCTTGGCGTTTTGTGCGGTGCGGCCCTGCTGGCGCCGGTACTGGCTCCCTATGCGCCGGATGCTATCGTCGGTTCTTTTAACGAGCCGCCCTGTAAGGAGTTTTGGCTCGGAACGGACTCGATAGGGCGGGATATTCTTAGCAGACTGCTTTATGCGATGCGGATTTCTTTATTGGTGGGCGTTATGGCGACATTGATTTCTACGGTAATCGGGGTTCTTCTGGGATTGATTGCAGGGTATTTCGGCGGAATTGCCGATATGATGATTATGCGTTTTACGGATATGGTAATGTCGTTTCCCTATATTTTGCTGGTGCTTGTGGCAGCGTCTATTTTTAAACCGGGCTTATGGAATATTATTCTGATTCTGGGGTTTGTGGACTGGCCCGGAGTTGCCCGGCTGGTGCGCGGCAACGTTTTATCCCTGCGGGAAACCAATTTTATCAAAGGAAACATTGTGGCGGGTATGCCGCTGCATCATATTCTTTTTTCGGAAATTCTGCCCAATACGGCAGCGCCGGTTTTGATTTATGCAACTTCCGTTCTGGCGTTATCCATGCTGGATGAAGCTGCGCTCAGTTTCTTAGGTCTGGGTGTGCAGCTGCCCACGGCAAGTCTGGGAAATATGCTGAATGGGGCGCAGTCCCTTACGGTATTGACCCGCCAGCCGTGGCAATGGATTCCGCCGGGGCTTCTGATTGTAATTCTTGTCATTGCGATTAACTTTGTGGGCGATGCGCTGCGGGACGCACTGGATCCAAACAGTGAGAAAAGGTAATGCATAAAAAGAATGATAAATTAAGAAAAATGATAACAGGATAGCCGGCGCAGAAAGCACTACGGCAGGTAACTTTAGAAATAATCCGAAAAATAAGGTTTTTCTACCGGTATCAACCGCTCCAGCCAGGTCAGCATGTAATATTCGGTCTGGATTTTCTCATGTTCATAAAGGTAAGTCGGTCTTTTATAACCCATTAGCATCGTCGTCAGCGTGTTTACAGAAAGCTCTACAACATTGATAGACTGATTGTTTTCTACCCGTTCGCAGATGGTTTTTCCGTCATGCCAGGAAAGCATATAATCCCCTTCATTCCAGGGAGCCATTTGGTCGTGGACGAGAAAATGCAGTTTGAAATCTTCGGGCTGTACCTGATAAGGATATTGGGTTAAAAATTCTTTCACATCGATAATGCGCGCCATGATATAGGGCGAAATGGTTTCCGTAATTTCGCTGTCCTCAAATAAATACGCCATCGTTTCGCCGGAATAATTATAGCCCTGCACCTGCGTAATCATGGAAAAATGCGCGCTGATATAATTCCAGAGACCGTGGTTGGCTTCAATATTCAGATAGACCATTTCCTTAATGTGAAAAATCTCATTGGCAATATAATAGACCACATAACCAAGGGGTTTATGCTCCTTGCTGTAATAGATTGCTACGATGATATCCTCATTATCCCAGCGCCAATATTCTTCCCAGGAAAGGGCGTCACGAATCAGAGCGCCATGCCGCTGCAGGGCGAAATAGGAGTGGACGTTATGGTAATCTTCTGAATCCAGGCTGACCCGTTCCACCATGCCGGTTACGGGAATCAGTTTCGGAAGCTGAGTGTCTTTGACGGTAAAGGTGAGTTTATCTGATACAATTTCCCAGCCCATTTTCCGATAAAAAGGAATGGAATAGGGATATAAAAAGGAAAGCAGCATTCCTTTCTGGTGCATATAATCCAGAACGCGGCGCATAAGGGAATGAATCAATCCCCGGCCGGTATATTCCGGGTAGGTCGCTACGCCTGTAATGCCGCCCATATCGATTAATTTATCATGGATGTTGACCCGCATGGAATAGACGACAATCATGGAGGCAAGTTTTTCCTGATAGAACCATCCCAGCACATAGGATTCCTCTAAAATAGGGCTTTTGGCGGATTTAATCTCATCCGGCTGCCAGCCTGTCTGAAACAAATCGTAAGAAGTGACCTGGAAAGCATACTGCAATAATGCATTAAACTGTTCCAGATCGCCCTTATCCAGCTCGCGCATTTTAAAATTTTCATTGACTTCCAGATAGGTGTGCTTTTGTGTCTCGTCCATAAAGCGCCTCGTGTTTTTAAGATAGTTTATTGAAAATAATCCGCGAATTTCCCTTCGTCTGCATCAAAGAAGCAGAAGCCTACAATACCGCGTCCCGTGTGTGCACCGATTGCGCAGCCGACTACGGCGGTCATGATGGACTTGGGATGAAATTCTTCTTCAATCATGGATTTCATCATGGCGAGGGATTCCTGGTCTTCTCCGTGGCAGATTGCGATGGTCTGGTTTTCTGCATGGTAGATATTTTCTTTTGCATAATCCAGTAGATAACGCAGGGATTTCTTGCGCCCCCGGACGGTCTTAATCACCGATAAGGCACCGTTTTCATCGACAATCAGGACGGGTTTCATGTCTAGAGTTTCGGCAAGTGTACCTTTGAATTTGGTAAGCCGTCCGCCTTTAATCAGATAAGCAAGCGTTTGTACGGTAAAGACATGTCTGATATGGGAAATGAAGTAGTCTGCAGCTTCCAGAATTTCTTCTTTGGAAGCGCCTTTTTCCAACATGGTGACTAATTTGGATACGACCAGACCGAATCCGATGGAAGCGCATTTGGAATCCACGATGGTCAAATCAAAGTCGGGATAATCCTCTAACACGTTATTTTTGGCGATATTGGCGGCGTTATAAGTGCCGGCGATACCGGTTGAGAAGCAAAGATAAATGATGCTGTCCCCTGCCTGTGCGTATGGCAGGAAAGCTTCTGTAAACATTGCCGGATTGATATGATACGTTTTCACGTCCCGTTTGATGTCATCCAGAATGTGATAAAATTCTTCTGTCTGGATGGTCTTGCCGTCAAAGTAATCCACATCGTCGATGACAACGGGGGTCGGAATGACGTGCAGTTTGTGTTCTTCTATATAACTTTTGGGTAAATCACTTGCAGAATCCGTAATAATACGAAGCATAATGTCTCCTTTCAAAAGTAACAGTCATATCGTAAGGTTCTTTTATATCATACTGGAACGTAAGGGGCTTTTCAAGGGAAGAAAATATTAAATTTTCCTAACGAAAGCATCCCCGGTTTCTTGAAAATGCGGTAGTTATTGTTTTACCACATTCCCCATCTGATCCAGAAGGGAAATCTTGATATCGTATAGTTTGCTGGACAAATCCACATATACCTTATGCGGATTGACAAGACGTCTGGTTTCATCCCAGAGGGTGTCCTGCTCTTTTTGGCAATAGGCGCGGATGTCCATTACTTTTGGAGAGGTATAGACGCATTTACCGTTCTGGAAGATAGGAACCATCAATTCCCGGAGCTGATAACTGCCGCCCGCGAGCATGGTCTTTTTCCAAGGCTCTACCGGGTCAAAAAGCAGAAGCGGTTCCGATTCTTTGAATTGCTCGTCCACAAGGCAGATAAGGTCAGCTTTGATTTTGCCGCTTTCCTTCTCATAGATGCGGTAAATGGTCTTATTGCCGGGATTGGTTACTTTTTCCGAGTTTTCGGACAGTTTGATTTTCGGAATGAATTGTCCGTCTTTGCCCATAATTGCCGCCAATTTATAGACGCCGCCGAATGAAGGGCAGTCTTTGGAGGTAATTAGATGCGTGCCCACACCCCAGGAAGTGATTGTGGCGCCCTGGTCTTTCAGGCTCTGAATTAGAAATTCATCTAAGTCGTTAGAAGCTGAAATAACCGCGTCCGGGAAACCGGCGTCATCCAGCATTTTACGCGCTTTCTTGGAAAGATAGGCAAGGTCGCCGCTGTCTAAGCGGATTCCATAGAAGGTGAGTGGAATGCCAGCCTGCCGCATTTCTTTGAAAACGCGGATAGCGTTTGGTACGCCGGATTTTAACGTGTCATAAGTATCGACAAGTAAAATACAGGCGGACGGATACATGTCCGCATAGGTTTTAAACGCGGTATATTCATCGGGGAAACTCATAATCCAGCTATGGGCATGAGTGCCTTTCACCGGTACGTCAAAAAGCTGACCGCAGAGGACATTGGAAGTGCCTACACATCCGCCGATGATGGCGGCTCTGGCTCCGTAAGTTCCAGCGTCCGGTCCCTGTGCGCGCCGCAGACCAAATTCCATAATGCCATCCCCATGCGCCGCGTAGCAGACTCTTGCGGCTTTCGTTGCAATGAGACTTTGGTGGTTTATGATATTCAGAATTGCTGTTTCCACTAACTGCGCCTGCATAATCGGCGCGATGACTTTGACAAGCGGCTCCCTTGGAAAGACGACTGTGCCTTCCGGGATGGCGTAAATATCGCCCGTAAACTGGAAATCGCGCAGGTAATCCAGAAAGTCCTGTTCAAAGATACCAAGGCTTGCAAGATAAGCGATATCTTCCTCATCGAAATGCAGCTCTTTAATATATTGCACTAACTGTTCTAAGCCCGCCGCGATGGCAAAACCGCCGTCGCATGGATTGTTCCGGTAGAATGCGTCGAAGATGACGGTCTCGTTTTGGTCTTTATTCTTGTAGTATCCCTGCATCATGGTCAATTCATAAAGGTCGGTGAGCAGAGTCAGGTTTTGTCTGTCCATTTTATAGCCATACCCCTTTCCTTTTCATGCTGCCGCACAATTTTTGCTTTCATAATCTATATTGCACATAAATTATCATTATTTTACACCTATTTGATAAAATATGGAAGGGCGGAGAGGAATTTAAAGGGTTAATTTTCTTTTATAATAAAGAAGTAGTTTCTAAAAAATATTGATATTATGTGTTTTGTTACATATAATGAAAGGTAAAGAAAGTAAAGAAAACAAAGCGATTAGGAAAGGATGATGAAATATGGAAGTAGCAAAAATTTCCAGCAAAGGGCAGATTACCATTCCTATATCTGTGCGAAATAAGCTAAATCTGAAAGCCGGGGATAAAATTGTTATTTTAGAGGAAGACGGAAGATTTTATTTTGAAAATTCAGCGATGCTGGCATTTAAAAGGGTAGAAGATGCTTTTGCCGGAGAAGCAGAGAAAGCAGGTTTTTCTGCCGAGGAAGAAATGCAGGACTATATGAAAGAAATACGGAAAGAAGGATAACAGCGCGTGAAAATATTTATCGTTGAAGATGAAGCGGAAATTTGCAGGGAGCTTTCTGCTCTTTTACAGAAATATGGCTATATCACTGAGAGCAGCGCCGATTTTGCACATATTACGGAGCATATTTTGAAAGCGGAAGCAGACCTTGTTTTGTTGGATATTAATTTACCTTATCAGGACGGTTATGTGATATGCCGTGAAATCAGAAAACAATCCGATGTTCCGATTATCGTTTTGACAAGCAGAAACACGGATTTGGACGAGCTGATGAGCCTTCATATCGGTGCGGATGATTTTATAGCGAAGCCTTACAATGCGCAAGTATTGATAGCGCGTATCCAGAAGCTGTTGAAACGGACTTATGAAGCGGGGACAAATGCTATTTTGGTTCATAAAGGCGTGACGATTAATCTGTTAAAGGCAAGTGCGGCTTATGGGGAAAAAGAAGTGGATTTGACCAAAAATGAACTTGGCATCTTGCGGCTGCTTATTGTGAACAAGGGCAATGTAATACCACGGGACGCTATCATTGACGAATTATGGCAAAGCGATGAATTTATAGATGAAAATACGCTTAACGTGAACATTGTCCGGCTGCGCAAGAAACTGGCGGAGCTTGGCGTACCCGATTATCTGAAAACAAAGCGTGGATTGGGGTATTCAGTATGAATGTAAGGGATTATCTGACAGACAGGATTTTTTCTATTGTAGTGCTTTTGACAGCCACTGTTTTTTCTATGGGGCTTCTCTGGCTGATGGAGCTGCAGGGGGAATTTATCGTTTATATCGCATTGCTATTCCTGCTTTCTTTTCTGCTTGTTTTTATTTGGGATTATATAAGAAAAAGGAACTATTACCGTGAGCTTATGGCTCTGGCGGATAGGCTGGATGATAAAACTTTATTGGCGGAGCTTTTGGAAAAACCGGATTTTCTGGACGGAAAAATATTGTTTCAGACGCTGCGTCTATCCAATAAGTACATGAATGATAAGTTAGCGGAAAGTTATGCGGAGAATCAGGAATACCGGGAATATGTGGAAACCTGGGTGCATGAAATTAAGACGCCCATTACTTCTGCGCATCTGATAGTGGAAAACGATAAGAATATTTCTACTATCCGCATAGACGATGAATTAAACAAAATCGACCATTATGTGGAGCAGGCTCTTTTTCATGCACAAGGCAAGCCCCCATTTAGACGGCAGCTATGCCGCATTTGGAAAAGTGATAGAAGGTATGGATGTGGTAAACCGAATCGCTGAAACACCTACCGATTATGAGGATAAACCGCTGGAAAATCA
>JAMPHJ010000049.1 GCA_023663465.1 Muribaculaceae bacterium
GCGCCTCTTACTGTCTCAGAAGAATATCTTCTGGCGGATTCCATTCCTATCATACTGGAACTAACTCGCAATCATACCTCCTTCTTTGCCCTTCCACCATCGTTTCGTCGTCAAACTCCCGCTCCGCAGAATTTTTCCACAAAAAAATGATACTTTCAAGGAAATTCCTTTTTCCATAAAAATACCATCCGTGGTCAGGCGATATAAAATTCAAGGAATGACCGTCTGGCCAAGAACAGCCATCCCTTGTAATTTATATATCGGACACTTTTCTTTTTTCTTTAATTTTTTTCCAGATGATTCCTTTCTGCCAGGACAATTTTCTGCTGTAAAATCTATCCGTCAACCCTGTTATAATTAATCAGACAACCTTTCAGGATAATCTGGCGCTCCTCATCCGTCAGCTCCCCAAGCGTCAACGAAAATTCCTGCAGAACGCCTTGTTCTACCGACACGGTATACGCCGGAGTTGTATCCCATTTTTCCTCTACTGCCTTTCTGATATCCGGGATAAATAAATAATCCAGGTTATGGAACGGAAGCTCTCCCTCTGCAATGATAAACGGAAGCATTCCCCAGTTAATCAGATTGGAACGATATCTCTTCGTCGCATATTCATTGGCGATATTCGCCCAGCCGCCCAGCACCTTCTGGCAGCTCGCCGCCTGTTCCCTGGCGGAACCGTCCCCCGGTTTTACTGCAAAAATCGTAGAGCCAAAACCAGTATTCTCGTGAGATGCGTCCGCAAAGGTTTTCTTTACCACATTCATAACCGGCTTCACATCCGGGTGCGCCTGACAGGGATGTTCGCCCGCCATTCTTGCCTTTTCCGCCTTCTGGATATCCTTGGCGCGTCCCACATATTCCGGGTCTTTTCTGGATAAGGTAAACTCCGCAAGCCCTAGCGGATTGGAACGATAGGAAGAAGTTTCCCCCGACGGAATCAATTCATCCGTAGTCGTAACCGGGTCATGAATTTCCGAAACAACACGCAATACCAGATTCTCTGGCAGCGCGCCCATTGCGGGCCAGTCCTTGATATTGGGACCAAACTGAATTTCCACACTCTCATCCGCCACTCCATGAGAATCAAACACACGGTTGGCATAAATATTCGCATCAAAATGATATTGATATTTTCCGATTTCCCCGTCAAATTCCGTAGCCGCAGTCAGCACACCCCGATTGGCAGCGGTAGCCGCAATCGAACGCGCGTCCATCAGCGCAACGGAAGAAATCTGACCGCTCTGTAACTTAGAGCCTTCCCTGTTGGGGAAGTTTCTGGTAGAATGACGGATACTGAACGCATTGTTCGCCGGCGTATCGCCCGCCCCGAAACAAGGTCCGCAGAACGCCGTCTTTAACACTGCGCCGGTTTCCAGAATCGCTGCTGCACAGCCATTTTTAATCAGCTCCATATAAACAGGCATGGAAGCCGGATAGACACTGAGCGTAAAGCCATCCGAACCGATGGAAGACCCTTTCAGGATATCCGCCGCCGCACAGATATTCTCAAAACCGCCGCCCGCACAGCCTGCGATAATTCCCTGGTCTACCATGAATTTACCGTCTACCACTTTATCCTGCAAAGAATAAGGCACCGCGCCGTCTAAGCTGACTTTCGCCTTTTCCTCCACATCATGAAGAATATCTTTCAGATTCGCATTCAGCTCCTCTATCGTATAAGTATTGCTGGGATGGAACGGCATCGCAATCATCGGTCTGACTGCCGATAAATCCACCTCAATGATACCATCATAATAAGCCGCTTCGCCCGGATTTAATTCCCGGTACTCCGCTTCCCTTCCATGAATCTCATAAAACTCCTGAATCTGCTCGTCCGTCTTCCAAATCGAAGAAAGGCAGGTCGTTTCAGTCGTCATAACATCTATTCCTATGCGGAAATCCGCACTCAGATTCTGCACGCCGGGTCCTACAAATTCCATCACTTTATTTTTCACATAACCATTGGCAAATACCGCGCCGATAATCGCCAGCGCCACATCCTGCGGACCCACACCCTTGATGGGCGCTCCTTTTAAATAGACTCCCACTACGCCCGGCATATTGATATCATACGTCTGGGAAAGAAGCTGTTTCACAAGCTCCGGTCCGCCCTCGCCCATCGCCATCGTCCCTAACGCGCCATACCGGGTATGGGAATCCGAACCCAGAATCATCTTGCCGCCGCCGGCAAGCATTTCCCTCGCAAACTGATGAATTACCGCCTGATGCGGGGGCACATAAACGCCGCCGTAGCGCTTTGCGCAAGTCAGCCCAAACATATGATCATCTTCATTAATCGTACCGCCTACCGCGCATAAAGAATTATGGCAGTTTGTCAAAACATAAGGAATCGGGAATTTCGTCAGCCCCGAAGCCCTCGCCGTCTGAATAATGCCCACAAAAGTGATATCGTGGGAAGTCAGTTTATCAAATTTGATTTTCAGCTTATCCATGTTCCCGGACGTATTATGTTCCTTCAAAATACCGTAAGCGATCGTATTTTTTGCCGCTTCTTCCCTAGAAATATCTTTCCCAAGCCTGTCCTTTATCTTTACCGCCGCATCGGCTCCCTCCGGTATCAGCTCCGTACCGTTTAACAGATATGCGCCGCCATCCCATAATGTTATCATGTAGAATCCTCCTATTTGTGAAATAGCATAAACAGTTCCTAAAATCCATGAATCGTTTGTGTCTTACTTTCCTATGTTCTGACCGGAAAAAAAAGCTCCGGTCACTTAGTCCATTATAGCGGATAAATGAAGGCGGCGCAATGGGATTTATTTTTGATTAACATACCCCTCATAATACCAATAATCCTCCACCCTGCAGTTCACCCTCAGCCAGACCCCGTCCTCCCGGTACTGCGTCTCATAGACTACCGCATGTTCATTCAGATAAGAGACCGCCTTTCCGTCCGTATAAGGTATCAACATGGTACATTCTCTATAGCCCGCCGATAATTTCTTTTCAATCAGGCATAACAACTCTTCCATACCGATTTTTTCCCTAGCGGACAGATAAATGCTATCCTGCGTTACTACCGGAATTTTATGCGGCGTGTTTTCTTCTGCCATCTTACTAAACGCTCCAGGGATATCCGGAATATCGTCTATAGATACTTTATCTGCTTTATTATAAATATATATTATCGGTATGTCGCTTATTTTCAATTCCTTTAATGTATGCTCTGTCACCGCTATCTGCTCTTTATAATGCTCGTCGCTGTAATCCACTATCAGCAGCAAAATATCCGCCTCTTTTGCCTCTTCCAGCGTAGAGTGGAATGCGTCTATCAGGTGATGGGGCAGTTTATGGATGAAGCCTACCGTATCCGATAACAGGAACGCATGATGATTATCCGGCGCAATTCTGCGCACTGTCGTATCCAGCGTGGCAAAAAGCATGTCTTTTTCCATTACTTTTTTCTCTTCCATTCCTGCCTCTTCTGCACCATATAAGTCTAACATCGCATTCATCAAAGTGGACTTCCCTGCATTCGTATAGCCAACCAAGGCTACCCGGGGCATCCCGGAAGCCGCACGCTGTTTCCGCTGGGTTTTCCTCTGGTTGGTGACTTCTTTTAATTCCCTGCGATACTCCGCTAGACGGTGTTCTAGCACCCTCCTGTCCAGTTCCAGTTTTTTCTCACCCGCTCCCCTATTGCTCAGGGAACCGCTGCCGCCGCCTTGACGGCTAAGCGCTGCATGAAGCCCTACAAGCCGGGGCAGCATATACTGAAGCCTTGCCACTTCTACCTGAAGCTTCGCTTCCCTCGAATGGGCTCGCCTTGCAAAAATATCCAGAATCAGCGTACTTCTGTCCAGAATCGGTTTCCCGATTTTATCCTGTAGATTCCGCAGCTGCATCGGGGATAGAGAATTGTCAAAAATAACTACCTCTGCATCCAGACTCTCCGCTGCTTCCTTTACTTCCTCCACTTTTCCCGTCCCGATATAAAACGCTTTATGCACTTGTTCCAGATTCTGCTCTATCACGCCCACGACTTCCATATCGCACGCCTGTGCCAAGTCTTCCAGTTCGTTTAAAGAAAGCTTATAATCTTCGCCGTCGTTTAAATTTGCGCCAATAAGCAATGCTTTTTCCATAGAATAAACCCTCCGGTTCTATTAAAACATATAATAGGAAAAGGTGCAAAGCCTTTATCATCAAATAAAGACTTTACACCTCATGTTGTGTGTAAATTATTATTCACCCTACTTCAACACATTCTTCGTCAAAACCACCTTATCCAGTTTCCAGATATCGTCTACATACTCCTGGATGGTTCTGTCGGATGTAAACTTGCCGGCGCACGCCACGTTCAGGATAGCGCTCTTTGCCCATCCCTTTTCATCCTTATACGCCGCTTCCACTTTCTTCTGCGCTTCCGCATAGGGCTTGAAGTCTTTTAAGATAAAGTAGGTGTCAGCCTTGGAAGTGCTCTGCGTATTCAATAAGGAATTGTATAACGTTCTGAACAATTCCGGATCGTTGGGCGAGTAGGTGCCGTTAATCAACTGCATCAGGACTTTTCTGATGTCCGGGTCGTTGTTGAAAATGTCCATCGGGCTGTAGCCGCCGTAATTTTCATACTTGATGACTTCATCGGAGCTTAAACCGAAGATGAAGGCATTCTCTTCCCCGACTTCTTCCACGATTTCTACGTTGGCGCCGTCCATCGTACCGATTGTCAGCGCGCCGTTGAGCATGAATTTCATATTGCCGGTGCCGGACGCTTCTTTACTTGCCGTGGAAATCTGCTCGGATACGTCCGCTGCCGCAAAAATCATTTCCGCATTGGATACCCGGTAGTTTTCGATAAATACGACTTTAATCTTTCCATTGATGCTGGCGTCATTATTGATAACGTCTGCCACGGAGTTGATTAATTTAATCGTAAGTTTCGCGTTCCGGTAACCTGCCGCCGCTTTCGCGCCAAAAATAAAGGTTCTCGGATAGAAATCCATATCCGGGTGTTCTTTTAACTCATTGTATAAATACATGACATGCAGGATATTCATCAACTGGCGTTTGTACTCATGCAGTCTCTTGACCTGTACGTCAAAAATGGAGCGGGGGTCTACCTCAATCCCATTGTGCTCTCTGATGTAATTTGCAAGGCGCACTTTATTCTGGTACTTGATATTCATAAATTCCTGCTGCGCTTTTTCATCATCCGCATAGATTTTCAGTTTACTGATTCTTGGCAAATCCGTAATCCAGTCGCTGCCCACATGCGCCGTTACCCAATCTGCAAGGAGCGGATTTCCGTGCAATAAGAAACGTCTCTGCGTAATACCGTTTGTCTTATTATTGAATTTTCCAGGCATCATCTCATAGAAGTCTTTTAATTCCTGATTCTTCAAAATTTCTGTATGCAGTCTGGCAACGCCGTTGACAGAATAACCCGCTGCAATGGCAAGATGCGCCATTTTTACCTGTCCATCGTAAATAATCGCCATTTTGCGAATCTTTTCCTGATTGCCCGGATAGAGCTGTTCAATCCGCATAATAAATCTGCGGTTGATTTCTTCTACAATCTGGTACACACGGGGAAGCAGTCTGGAAAACAATTCAATGGGCCATTTCTCTAATGCTTCCGCCATAATGGTATGGTTGGTATAAGCGCAGGTCTTCGTCGTGACTTCCCATGCTTCATCCCAGGTCAGATAGTAATCATCCATCAAGATACGCATCAGTTCCGCGATTGCCACGGTCGGATGGGTATCGTTCAACTGGAACGTCACTTTCTCATGGAATTTTCTGATATCGTCATGCTTGCGCATATACTTTTCCACCGCTTCCTGTACGGACGCGGAAATAAAGAAATACTGCTGTTTTAAGCGAAGCTCTTTGCCGGCATAGTGGTTGTCGTTAGGATAAAGCACTTCGACGATATTTCTTGCCAGATTTTCCTGTTCTACCGCTTTCTGATAATCTCCTTTGTCAAAAGAATCCAGATGGAAACATTCTACCGGTTCCGCATCCCAGATACGAAGGGTGTTTACAATGCCGTTTCCATAGCCAACAATCGGAATATCGTAAGGAATTGCACGGACAGACTGATAACCTTCCTGTTTGAAATTGCTTCTGCCGTTTTCATCCACATAGACGTTTACATAGCCGCCGAATTTGACTTCTTTGGCGTATTCCGGTCTGCGCAGCTCGAAGGGGTTGCCGTCCTTTAGCCAGTTATCCGGCACTTCCACTTGATAACCGTCCCGGATTTCCTGTTTAAACATGCCGTAACGGTAACGGATACCGCAGCCATACGCCGCATAGCCTAAAGTTGCCAGGGAATCCAAGAAACAAGCTGCCAGTCTTCCCAGACCGCCGTTTCCTAAAGCTGCATCCGGCTCCTGGTCTTCTACCACATTTAAGTCGATGCCCAGCTCCGCCAGCGCCTTTTTGAAAACGTCGTATGCCTGTAAGTTAATCAGGTTATTGCCAAGCGCGCGCCCCATCAGAAATTCCATAGACAGATAATAAACCATCTTCGGGTCTTGCTTATCGTATTCTTTCTGAGTCGCCAGCCATTGATCTACAATCGCATCTTTTATCGCATAGGACACCGCCTGAAAAATCTGTTGATCCGTCGCTTCTTCCAACGTTTTCCGATAGAGCGTCTTTACATTATAAAGCACGCTTCTTTTAAACAGTTCCGTGTCAAATGTTGCTGTTTTCTTTTGCATTCATATTCCTCCTCATGACATCTACATTTCTAGCGAAAGAATTGTTCCAAGCCAGGCTTTTCTTCCAACTGCTGCCTTGTCAATTCTATTTTAGCGGCAATCACCCGCCTAAATTATTATATTACTCTTACCCACGCTTTTCAACCCCGATAATCACCTTTTCCCCATTGACATTCCACTCTTTTGTTATCGGAAGCTGCTCGTTTTCCACAATTTCCTCTGCGAGGACTTTATCGGCGATAAGGACCTGGTTTTTGCGCACGATTTCCGCCAATTTGGCATTTTCGCAGACAGACACCTTGATATGATCCATGACCTCAAAATCCGCATCCTTACGCATCGTCTGGATCTTGCTGATGACTTCGTATACGAAACCTTCTTCTATCAATTCTTCCGTCAGGTTCGTATCCAGCACTACGGTCATATTGTTATCCGCCTCAGACACATAGCCTTCCTTCTGCGCCATTTCGATAAGCAAATCATCTTTTTCCAGCGCAATTTCTACGCCGTCCACCTCAAATTTCAGCACGCCTTTTTCGTTTAACTCATCCATCGCCTGATTGCCGTCCACGCCGCCTAGATATTTCTGGATACCGCCCAGTTGTTTGCCGTATTTCGGTCCCACACTGCGCAACTGCGGTTTGAACCGGTAGCTTGTAAACGCCCTGACATCCTCCGTAAACTGGATTTCTTTCACATTCAGCTCGTCTTTGATAATTTCCTGATAAAAATCGCTCAGCTCATTTTCCGCTTTTACAAACATCATTCCGATAGGCTGGCGGTTCTTGATTTTCGCCTCGTTACGCGCCGCGCGTCCCATAACGACAATGTTCAAAACCTCTTCCATATCCGCTTCTAACTGCGTATCAATCATGCTCTCGCAAGCCACAGGGAAATCGCATAAATGAATGCTTTCCGGCGCGTCTTTATCGATGCTTTTTACCAGATTCAGATAAATTTCTTCCGCCATAAATGGAATCATGGGCGCGGCGCATTTGCTGATGGTGACAAGCGCGGTATAAAGCGTCATGTATGCATTGATTTTATCCTGCTCCATTCCTTTTGCCCAGAACCGCTCGCGGCTTCTCCTAACATACCAGTTGCTCATCTCGTCCACGAAATTATCCAGTACGCGCGCCGCTTCTGGAATCTTGTACTCGTCGAGATTGCTGTCCACGCCTTTAATCGCCGTATTCAGTTTCGATAGCAGCCACTTATCCATAACCGGAAGTTTCTCATAATCCAGCGTATATTTCGTCGCATCGAAATCGTCGATATTGGCATACAGTACGAAAAAGGCATAGGTATTCCATAAGGTTCCGAGGAATTTACGCTGCCCTTCCTGCACCGCCTTGCCATGAAAACGATTGGGCAGCCAGGGTGCGGAATTAATGAAGAAATACCAACGAATTGCGTCTGCACCGTAGGTTTCCAACGCCTCGAAGGGGTCTACGGCATTGCCTTTGGACTTGGACATTTTCTGTCCATTCTCATCCTGTACATGCCCTAGGACGATAACATTTTCAAAAGGCGCCCTGTCAAACAGCAGCGTCGATTCCGCCATCAGCGAATAGAACCAGCCGCGGGTCTGATCCACTGCCTCTGAAATAAATTGCGCCGGAAACTGCTGTTCAAACAATTCCTTATTTTCAAAAGGATAATGATGCTGTGCAAACGGCATGGCACCGGAGTCGAACCAGCAGTCAATCACTTCCGGGACGCGTTTCATCGTTTTCCCGCAGTCCGGACAGGTTATCGTAATTTCATCAATATATGGGCGGTGCAATTCCACCGTTTGCGCGGTCAGATTGCCGCTTTTCTTTTCCAATTCTTCACGGGAACCGATGGCTTCCATATGACCGCAGCCTTCGCACTCCCACACATTTAACGGCGTTCCCCAGTAACGGTTGCGGGAAATGCCCCAATCCTGGATATTTTCAAGCCAGTTTCCGAAACGCCCTTCCCCGATGGACGTGGGAATCCAGTTGACCGTTTTATTGTTACGCACCAGCTCGTCCCGGACGGCTGTCATTTTGATAAACCAGGATTCTCTCGCATAGTAAATCAACGGCGTATCGCACCGCCAGCAGAAAGGATAATCATGCTCAAATTTCGGCGCGTCGAATAATTTTCCTTCCTTATCTAAGTCCTTTAAAATTTCCGGGTCGGCTTTCTTGACAAAGAGTCCCGCATAAGCCGTTTCCTGGGTCATTTCACCTTTTCCATTGACAAACTGCACGAAAGGCAAATCATATTTGCGTCCCACCTGGGCGTCGTCTTCACCGAATGCCGGGGCAATATGGACGATACCCGTACCGTCTGTCATTGTGACATAAGTGTCACAAGTTACATAGTGCCCTTTCTTATGCTGTTTTGCCGCTGCTTCTCCTGCGCAGGCAAATAGAGGTTCATATTCTTTGTATTCTAAATCCGTGCCGGCATAAGTTTCCAAGATTTCATAGGCGGGTTTTCCATCTTCCGCAAGCTTTCCAAGCACTGTGTCTAAAAGCGCCTCGGCCATATAATAGGTGAAGCCGTCCGCCGCTTTTACTTTCACATAAGCCTCGTCCGGGTTCACACAGAGCGCCACGTTAGAAGGCAGCGTCCAGGGCGTCGTCGTCCAGGCAAGAAAATAAGCATCTTCGCCAACCACTTTAAAACGAACGACTGCAGAACGTTCCTTGACCGTCTTATATCCCTGCGCCACTTCATGGGAAGAAAGCGGCGTCTCGCAGCGGGGGCAATAAGGCACGATTTTAAAGCCTTTATATAAAAGCCCTTTATCCCAGATTTGTTTGAGCGCCCACCATTCAGACTCGATAAAATCATCATGATAGGTAACATAAGGGTCATCCATATCCGCCCAGAAACCTACCGTGCCGGAGAAATCCTCCCACATTCCTTTATATTTCCATACAGATTCCTTACATTTGCTGATAAACGGGTCCAGACCATACTCTTCAATCTGCTCTTTGCCGTCCAGCCCCAGCAGTTTTTCCACTTCCAGCTCTACCGGAAGCCCGTGGGTATCCCAGCCCGCCTTACGCGGAACCATATAACCTTTCATCGTCCGATATCTCGGAATCATATCTTTGATGACACGCGTCAGCACATGTCCGATATGCGGCTTCCCGTTTGCCGTCGGCGGTCCGTCATAAAAAGTATACGTTTCTCCGCCTTTCCGGGAATCCATGCTTTTTTGGAAAATATCATGCTCTTTCCAAAATTGACAAACTTCTTTCTCTCTGTCTACAAAGTTTAAGCTGTTATCAACTTTCTGATACATCATGTTCTCCTTTCTTGTTAATAAGAAAATCGCTCCGCAATTAAAAAAACCTCATCCCGTAAAAGGACGAGGCTTTCCATGCTCGTTTACCACCTGTTACAGCGTACGAATTATCTATCATTCATACGGTTTCCAAATAACGGCGGATACACCGTCAGATTCTACTGCTCTTCGTTCTGGCAATCTGCTTTTCCTTAGAGGTTCGGTCTGAAACTCAGAAGGGATTTTCCCCGATTTCCTACTCATACCGGTCTCACACCGCCACCGGTTCGCTGCGACTTTTAAAAATCGGCTACTGTCTTCTTCAACGTCTTTGCTTTTTCTAAACTTATTTTCTGAGCTTATTATAGTATTACGAAATTACTGTTGTCAAGATGATTCGTCAGCCTTTTTCTTCTTCCTCCACTTCCTTCTGCCCGGAGGCTGCGTAGGCGGCCGCAGCCGCCATACTCGCAAAACCTGCTACCCAAAGGGTATTCAAATCAGCAAACCGGATTCCGTGCCAGCCGGTGGTGAGGAGGAACCAGCCCGCACGAATCACAGCTGCTGTCGATGAAAGCGCTTTCCATTTTAGATAACTATATCAAATATATCTACAATAGCAAGCGCTTCGGCATACTTTGCACTTTTTAGGGTATGGATTGCAGTTTTTTATAATAGCCAGACCGGCACATACCAATTTTTCTCGTCCACTGGCAATAAATCGTTTGCCATGCAGATTACGCCGCCTGTTCCAATTTCAATCTTCAATGTTTCCAGACCGTCAAAAGCCGTCGGTTTTTCAATTGGCGCCAATACGCGGAAATTTTTCACCGCCGCCTGCCCGGGGGAAGCGGCTTTTTTCATTTCTATTGGAAAAAGCATACCATTCTGATAAATCAGCAAATCGATTTCTTTCCGGTCTTTATCCCTGTAATAAAAAACAGGCGGTTCCTTCCCTACATTCAGATAACTTTTATAAATTTCTGAAAACACATAACTTTCAAAAAACGCACCGGACATCGCACCTTTTTCCAATGCTTCGGGATTTCCCCATCTTAAAAGATACGCTGCCAGACCGGTATCAAGAAAATGAAGCAGCGGCATCTTAACGACGCGTTTCAACATGTTATTATGATACGGCTGTACTAATGCAATCATATGGGACGACACTAAAATGGAAAGCCATTTCTTGGCTGTCGGCGCCGATATTCCTGCTGCATTAGCCAATTCTTCATATACAACTGGCTTAGAAGTCTGCGCTGCAGTAATTGTCATAAAATTAAAAAACTGCATTTCATCAGCAACCTGCGCCAACTCGCGTATATCCCGCTGCAAATACGTATTTACATAGGAACGATAATAAATTTCCCAATCAATCTTTTCATCCGCATAAAGTTCGGGCATGGATCCTTTGAAAATCCGCTGATAAATTTCATTCAATCCACGCGGCTTTACCACCGACAAACGATTCATCAAACGTTCCGTATTCATGGAAAACGGCTCGCTTGGTGTCTGATAAATCTCTGCGTCAGACAAACCAAGCAAATTAACAATCCCCACACGTCCTGCCAGACTTTCACTGACATTTTCCATCAGCCGGAAAACCTGGGAGCCGGTAATCCAGAAATCACCTTTCCGCTTTAAGCGGTCAACGTTCATTTTAATATACGGAAGCAGCTCTGTTGCATACTGGATTTCATCAATCAGCACCGGTGGCGTATATCTTTGCAGAAATAATGCCGGGTCATGCTTTGCAAGGTATCTCACATCAGGGTCATCCAGCGTTACATAACTGCGATTTACGCCCCGCTCCTTCTCCGCTCCCGCCAATCTTTGCAGCAAGGTTGTCTTTCCTACCTGCCTCGGTCCTGTTACCAGAAGTACCGGAAACATCCTGGAAACCTGCATCACCGTCTCTTCAACAGCTCTCTTAATATATGGCATAGCCGTCCCTCCCCTCAGGATAGTATCTACTATTCCTGGAATTTTATGTCTAAAATAAAATCTAATTTTATTATAGCCGCACATTTATATGTTAGTCAATCATCTTGTATTCTAATAAGCCAAGTAAAATGAGAGACAGATTTTATCCAATTCTGTCTCCCGCTAAATAATCCTCTATTCCTTTTATTTTCCTACTTCTGCTTCATCTACCCTTTCACAGCTCCCGTCATCCCCTGCACGAAACTCTTCTGCAAAGCAAAGAATACAATAATCGTCGGCAGCGTGGATATGAGTACCGCCAGCATCAGCTCGCCGTAATCCGTGTAATGTCCCGACGTCATATTGGATATCAGCATCGGAAACGTCTGGGTCCTGTCGTTGGACATAATTAACTTTGCCCACATGAAATTATTCCACGCGTTCATAAAAGTAATCGTCATGCCCGCCGCATACGTCGGACGCATAGTCGGCACATACATCTTGAAGAAAATCCCCAGTTCGCTTTCCCCGTCGATTCGCGCCGCCTCAATAATTTCCATCGGGAACGCCCTGCTGTTCTGTCTAAAAAGCATAATCAGAAATACCGCTGACACCGACGGCAGAATAAATCCGAGCGTCGTGTCCAGAAGATGCATCTTGGAATACATGCGATAAAGTGGAATCATTGTCGCCGTAAAGGGAATCATCATCGTCAGCATCAACACCTTGAAGAGCGAGTCTTTTCCCCGGTCATGGTACACCTCAAATCCGTATCCCGCAATCGACGATACCACCAGCGATGCAAGCGTCGTCACCACTGAATATTTGACGGAATTGATTAGCGCCGGCGTTATGTTATAAGTTGTAACGAGTGTCTTCCAGTTCTCCGCCAGATAGGTGCCGGGAACGAGCGTTCCTTTCAACACGTCCACACTCTTATTGGTCGCCGCGATGATTACCCAGAAGAGCGGAAATACGCAAATCAGGGAAATCAACGACAACAGGATATTTTTAGGCAGTCGTTTTAACAGTTTTATTGTTTTCCTACTCACGCGTATCACCTGCTTTCATTTGTATAAAGGTCATAACCGCTACAAAAATCAGAATCATCATGGACATTGCGCAGGAATAACCAAAGTTCGGCACATTGACAAAAGAAGTATTATAAATATAATGTGCCAGCGCCATCGTGGAAGTTCCCGGTCCGCCACCCGTTAAGTTAACCGACTCGTCATAGACCTGCAACGCGCTGTTTAAACACATAACAGTGGTAAATACTACCATTGGTTTCAGCAGCGGCAAAGTAATCTTACGAAAACACTGGAATGAGGTCGCCCCATCGATACGCGCCGCCTCATAGAGCGAATCGTCGATATTCTGCAGACCCGCCAGAAAGAAAATCATCTGATACCCCACCCAGCGCCAAATCCGCATGATAATCAGAATCACTTTGGCGCTGTCAGGATGCCCTAGAAAGTTAAAACTCGTCTGAATGATGCCCAATTTTAACAGAATCGAATTGACAAACCCATCCATCGCAAAAAGCGAGCGGAAGATAATCGCTGATGCGACAAGCGAAACCGCCGCCGGCAGGAAAATGCATGTCCGATAGATTCCTTTGAGTTTCAATAGTGGGTCATTGAGCAGCACCGCAAGCACGATTCCCAAAATAATCATGACCGGCACCGTCACTATCATATACAGCAAAGTCGTCTTCACCGTCTGAAGAAAATTCGGGTCACGAAACATTCTGACATAGTTGCTGAATCCCGTAAATTCCATCATACTCCCCCGCCCGGTCTGCAGCGAGAGGAAAAAAGCCTGAATTAACGGTACAAAATTCAATACAATCAAGAGAATGACGGCCGGGGTGAGAAATGCCCAGCCCGTCAGATTCTGTCTTTGTTTTACACTTAATTTATTCATAGGATACCCCCATATGATACCTCTATTGTTCCATCTCAAATCTCAATGTTTCCTCAGCCGCCTGCAATTCACTGTCAATATCGCTGCCCGAATAAATAACATTTGTTATTGCATTGACTACATCATTTCTTGCATTCTGGAAATAGACGCCTACATAACATTCCGGGACAGACGCCGAATACTTGGTGATGATGGAAAATACCGGCTGATTGTTGTAAAATGCAACAGGTTCTGCGTACTTCTCGCTATCCGCTGCGGGCAGCCATGTGGATATTGCGCCTGTGGTGAGAATCTCATCATACAACTGTGTACTGCCACCGAAAGTTGTTTTAAAGAAATCTACTGCAAGCTCAGGGTTGGCACATTTGGACGTGATTGCCCAGCTTGAACCGCCCTGACTGGAGTAATTGGTCGCCGATGCGATACCGTCCAGCTTCGGAAGATTCGTAATTTCCCAGAGTCCGCTCTGATCCTCCGCTGCCTGTATGGACGCCATAATCCAGCAGCCGTTCATCGCACCCGCGATTCTTCCGGTATTCATGCCGCCGATATAAGTATCCCAGCCTGTTTCTTCCGTGTATACGCCGCTCTTTACCATCTCCGCATACGTCTCTACCACTGCCCGGACAATTTCATTCGATGCAATATCCGGCTCTCCATTTTCGTGAAAGAAGGAACCGCCTGCAGACTGTAACATCACCGTAATCTGATTATAGGAACTCAAACCGTTTAAAAGCGGACATCCCGTTTTGTCCAGTACGACTTTCGCCTTCTCAATCCACTCGCTCCATGTAATGTCCGTGAAGTCGTCGATGGTATAGCCCGCCTGCTCCAGGATATCCGTCCGGTAACATGCAATCGCCGTACCGCTGTCAAAAGGGATTCCATAATGTTTACCATCCACCGTAGAGAAACCGACTTTACCCGGTGAAAACTCGTCATAATTGAAACCGTAATCCGTCAAGTCTAGAAAAACATCTGGATAGCTTGTTACATTTACCTGAAACGTCCCATCATCAAACAGCAGGATATCCGGCAGTACGCCGTATTCCCCGGACGTCGTCGCCGTCGCCATCTTGGTGGAAATATCTTCCGCATTGGTCTCTATGATATCCAGTTTAAAATCCGGATGGTCTTCCTGGTAAATAGATTCCGCAATCCTAAGGGCGTTGATGTTGTAAGCCGGATCCCAGCACCACACCGATAAGGTCTCGCCGCCTTCTGCTACACTATCAGACGTTCCTGCCTCTTGTCCGCCATCGTCAGTTTGTGCACCATCTTCCTGTGCACTGTCTCCTTGTCCGTCAGACGATGCTCCCTGCGATGCATTCTGACCATCATCCGTCCCGCCGCACCCGGTTAAAAGCGATGCCGTAAGTACGCCACACAAAAGTAATGCCATTAATTTTCTTTTCATTTGTTTTTCCTCCATTCTTGCATTCTTTTTATTTCTGTTATAATTCTTGTTATTTATTTCTGCTATCTTTATTCCCGCTATCTCTATTTCTGTTATCTCTATTTCCGCTATTTTTACTCCCGCTATCTTTATTTCCACTACCTGCAGTCCTGATATGCTTTTAATGCATTCGTAAACTGCAAGGTATGTTCATCGAGCAGCCTCGCTGCACCCAGCGGATACTTATCCGGCAAAAGCGCCGCCCCTACCTCCGGCTCCCAATAGACTACGCCGAGTCCTTCATCCTCTGGCAGACCTTCCAACGCCTTAATCGTATTGGCAATCAGGTTGTAGGTCAGTTCCGCATCTTCTTCCGGTCCACCGACCTCGCAAATCATAATCGGCATATGATAGCGTTCCTCATAACGCATTAGATGCCCTAGCAGAAATTCCGCACTCTGCTCCACTTTAAACCAATACGGATAATGGGAAAATCCGAGCACATCCGTTTTTCCGCCATTCTTAAAGAAATTTTCCCAAAACGGGTCGCACCAATTCGGTCTGTACACGCCGGTGATATGGGTAATTACTTTGCAGTCTGGACAACATTCTTTGACCGCCTCATAACCCGCATTCAGAAATTCCACCAACGTTTCTGGATTTTCCTTCAAGCTTCCATAAGGGTGCAGGATTCCCGGATTAATCTCATTCCCAACCTGTACCCAGACTGGGAATATCCCATTTCCCCCAAGTAAAGTCAACACTTCTTTCGTATGCGAATAGACTCTTTCTTTCAGCCCTTTGGCGTCGTCCGTTTTCCATGCATCGGGAATATCCTGATACTGCGGGTCTGCAAAGTGGTCGCTGTAATGAAAGTCTATCATCAAATCCATATCCATGTCTTTTACTCTTTTTGCCATTTCCAGAACGCTTTCCTTGTCCGCAAATCCCAGCATACACACGGAGCCGTCTTTTTTCTGCCAGAATGCTTCTTTTGGCGGATTCACAAACACGCGGAGCCGCACCGTGTTTGCTCCCATATTTTTGACTGCCTGCAGCGGGTCAATCTGGTTTCCATCGTCATCAACCCACCTGATTCCACGCGATTCTAACTGGCTGACCCAGCCCAAATCCACGCCCAATACCATCTTTTTTCTCACGTTTTCCTCCTTTTCCCTTTACGTTTCCTGTCATTCTAGTTATAATTGACTTGTTTGTATGTAATAAGTGTATTCTTATTGTCCAATATGTACAATGTCGCAATAGGTTTTCGCATGTTTAATTTGTATCATATTCGTGCATTATGTTTTTCTATAAGAAGTTATTTCCTAGGAAGATTCGGGCGGCAAAAGGCGTTTTTCGTTAATGGGAAGAGCAGATTACATAAGAATGGGGGATTTTTATGGAACAATATAAAGATTTAATATCAGACAAGAAGCTCGCTTCCGACAATTACTACTACGAAGATAACGCCAGTTCACCAATCGATATCCGCAATGCCCGCAGCCGGTTCAGCTCCTTTTTTCAGTTAAATGCGCCTTTCCAGGTAACATATCAATTCTGCAGCGGCACGACAAAACAGGATTATCTCAACACCTTTACGCTCTCCGGCAGCGATTCCTATTTTTCGCAGGAAACCATGATGTTCCACAACTACCGCTTCATGAAACATGCGCCCCACTTCCATGACTATTTTGAAATCATGCTCGTCTTAGAAGGTACGGTGTTACAGCGCATCGAGGATAAAGATTATCTCTACAACACGGGTTCCTGCTGCCTGATTAACCGCAGTCTGTGCCATATAGAGACCTTCAATTCCGCCTCTAAGATATTGTTTATCGGGCTGTCCGTGGAGTTTATCAAAGAGCTTTTTGACTCCTGCCAATCCGCCTGTTTTGGCAGGGAAAAAGAAATTATCGACAGTGAATTATACCATTTTATCATGTCAGACATCGATTCGCCTGGCCGGAAATCCTATCTGGATTTTATTCCCGCATGGCAGAACCAGTCCAACAGCTCCAACCTGCACCGCATGACCGAAGAATTGATTAACACGATTCTTTTTCCAGGGTTTGGTTCCTCCTATCAGTTCAAAGCAATTATCTGCCACCTGCTGCAATACTTGTCTACGCCTTCCAACTATCACTGTACCTGCGTGGAATTAAACCGGGACAACGACTTTTTGCTTTTTGCCCGCATCACGCATCTGCTGGAAGAAAATGACGGTCGTGTCAGTCGGACCGAGTTGGAGCGGTCATTGAATTACAGCGGCAATTACCTCAACCGCATCTCAAACAAATACACCGGCATGTGTCTGTTTGATTATGGCATGACTTTTTGTCTGGAAAAAGCGGCGCACTATCTTACAGAAACGGACTGCTCCATCTCGGACATTGCCACGAAGCTGTGCTTTTCCAACCGGACGCATTTCTATACATTATTTAAGGAAAAATACGGGAAGACCCCGAATGAGTACCGGAAAGAATGCCGGGCGAAGACGCCTGTATAATTTTGTATAGCTTCGCCTAATATCTACCCAAACCAAAAACCGCACCGTTCCAGACACATTTATTTTTCCATAACCATATATTTACAAGAGAAGTAGGTAGCAATAAAATATCCGCCATATACGATGAGGTACATTCCAACAGTAACGCCAATATTCGTAGCAATATGCATATTTAGAAATTCTTCTACAACCGCCGTGACTTTCGAGATTCCAAAGGCGGAAAAAATTCCGGCAGGTAAAAGCGGCGCGGCAAAAAAGATTGCAACCTGCTTAAATAATGCCCCCGAAAGCATTCCCTCATCAGCGCCCAGCTTTTGCAGCAATCCGTACCGGTAACAATTATCCGCCGTTTCCGTCAATTGCTTTAAGGATAATAAAGCGGCGCATATCAGCAGAAATACCAGACCGATGTAGCAGCATAAAAACACCAGCAGCGCGCAGGAACCATAATACATACCGCTCAACATATTTTTTTCTGTATAACGGTATCCTTCCGTTTCCCACTCCAGTCCAATCGGTATCATTTGCTGTAAAACTTCATCCGCGTTGGCACCGGGTTGATACTGTATCAGTAAAATATTGACGTCTTTCTTTAGGGACACGGCTATCTCATCGGGAACAATAAAAGTTCCCCTGTCATTGTTTCCAACCGACGTCATCAGATACGTTTCCGTAAGCGATTTATCCCTGCGCGACCGCAAAGTTGTCCCACACATAACAATTTCTTTCCCGGATTGCAGGAATGCCTCGATATATTGCAGTGTGCCCTTGTAATTACAATTTAAAAGAAATTCATTCCCGGCAAGTTCTACAGGCGCTTTCCCCTGCATTGCCAAAGCCTTGTTAAAATCGGAAACAGAGATTACACTGACGCCCGTGTCAGGAATTTTACTGTCAATATGCCATAAATTTACTTCCTGCCCTTCAAATAAACTGCCATAGGTCATTTCTGCTTCATAAAGACTAATCTGCACTGCATTTCCGGCATACATATCTAAATTGACGTCCCTTGCTTTTAGATAAGATGCAATATCCGTCTCTCCCGCAATATCAACATTAGAAACGACATTCAAATCATAAGGAAGCGCCGCTTTAGACGTTTCATTCATGGTCAATGCAGAACTGATTCCTACGGATAACCCACAGATAGAAACCGTCAGCAGACCGCATACAATGCTCATCGTCAGAAAATCCGTCTGTATTTTACTTCCAAGCTGCCTGCATAAAAAGGCAGTTAATCCTTTCAGATAAAAATTCTTATTCGTCTGCACTACCGTAAGCAATGCTGCCGATATTGAAAAGAAAAATAGAGCCGTACCGACTGCTAACAAAAGCAGTGCAATTTGAAACCACGAATTTTCCCGATTGGGAAGTATGCCGTAATGCTGAATCAGCGCGCCGCAAGAGACGATGCAGATAATAGAAAGTACCGCCAGCCCTATCTGCAGCGTTTTGTTTTCTATGTGTCTGTCTTCATTTTTCCGGCTCGCAGTCAGCAAATCAATCAATTTGACAGAAGAAACCGTCCGCACATTAAAAATCATGACAATTAGAAAAATCAGAACAAAACATCCGACTGTCTTTTTTAATGCGCTTAGGGAAAAGACCATCTGAAAATCACTCATATCTACCGCAAACAGGCGCAAGGAAATGATGGACAATCCCTGCGACAGAAGCCCCCCAAACAGCAGACCGGATACAAGGGACAACAGCCCTACGCATAAAGTTTCCCCTGCAAAAATCCGCGATATTTTTCCTTTTTCCATGCCCAACAATGTATAAATGCCTAACTCCTTCTTCCTGCGCTTTAATAAAAACCGATTGGCATACAAAATCAAAAAAGCAAGCACAACCGCCACTACCACAGATAATGCCGAAAGCAATATCCCTAATTGGTCAGAGAGCAACTGTTTGGTCGCATCTAAATCATGTAACGCCGGCTGCGACTGAATCGAATTAAAGGCATAAAACATACTGACGGAAATCATCAGCGTCAGAAAATAAATTCTATAATCCTGCAAGTTTTTCTGCACATTCCGAAAAACCAATTTCCCCATGTGAATCCTATTCAACCTTTTCACCTCCCAGTACGGAAACCACACCGATAATTTCTTCAAAAAATTCCTTCCGCGACTTTGCCCCACGGTGAATTTCATTGAAGATACTCCCGTCTTTGATAAAAAGAATCCGGCGGCAATAGCTTGCCGTAAAAGAATCATGCGTTACCATCAGAATCGTTGCCAGAAGTTTCCGGTTCAATTCTTCCAGCATATCCAAAAGCATGTGGGCAGAATGGGAATCTAAGGCGCCTGTCGGTTCGTCCGCCAGAACAAGCGCCGGATTTGTCACCATCGCACGGGCGGCAGCGACACGCTGCTGCTGTCCGCCGGACATCTGATAAGGATATTTTCCTAAAACCTCTGTAATCGTTAACGCCTCTGCAATTTCTTGTACCCTCTTATCGATTTCACTTGCCTTGATGCCGGAAATGGATAGGGCAAGCGAAATATTCTCATATGCAGTCAGGGTATCCAGCAGATTAAAATCCTGAAAGATAAAACCCAGCTTCTCGCGCCGGAAAGCCGATAACTGCTTTCCGTGCAACGTAGTGATGTCCTTTCCTTCAATCTGGATTCTCCCGCTGCTTATTGTATCGATTGTAGAAATGCAGTTTAACAATGTAGTCTTTCCAGAGCCGGACGCTCCCATAATACCGACAAATTCTCCCTGATTCACCGTTAGGGAAATATGATTGAGCGCTTTCGTGATGTTTCCTTTGTTCCCGTAGTATTTTTGAATGTCAGAAACCTCTAATATCGGGGTATTCATTGATTTAGCCTCCTTGTGTCGAGTCAGATTTTCAGAAAATGCCATACATTTTCTTTCCTTGCAATTCCTGTGCAATTTCGTTATAATTTTGTTGTAATTTCGTCGCAATCTTGTTACAATTTCGTTGCAGTCTCGTTGCAATCTTAAAATTACTTGGCAGCCCTGTATTTCACATTTTATAATAAACGGCTAAAGTATGCCATCAAATCAGATTACATTTACCTTACCAAAATGTAAGATTTCTCTAAACGGCAACGGGCAGACACTCTCATGTCTGCCCGGACGAATCACACAAGAAATTCGCTTGCGCAATTTCCTATTATAATAAATTTTCTTTCGGAAAAATTATCTTAATGGTCGTGCCGTTTTCCAAACTGCTTACTGCGGAAATTTCCATATTCATTTTCCTACACAATTTCCGGCTTAAATATAAACCGATGCCTGTTGACTTTTTATGACTGCGCCCGTTTTCCCCGGTAAAACCCTTCTCAAAAATCCGCGGAATATCTTCTTCGGATATTCCGATCCCATTATCGGATATAGAAAGGCAGCACCCGTTATCAGAAGTTGTTCCTGCAAAAGTCAGAACCAGATTTTCTTTCGCGTATTTTACAGAATTGGCTATAATCTGTCCAATGATAAAGACGCACCATTTACAATCGGCAAATACCGGAATCTCTAAATTCTCAAATACAGGCTTTCCGCCAGCCGCGATGATTTGCTTGGAATAACTTTTCAAGGCTTCCTGTACCAATTCTTTCATCGTTGTCTGTTCTATCTTAAAATCTTTTTCCAAAGCAGTGCTTCTTGCATGAAGAAGTATGGAGCTTAGAAACCTTGTATTTACTGGATATTTTACCAGATTT
>JAMPHJ010000004.1 GCA_023663465.1 Muribaculaceae bacterium
TAAAATAATAGTTGTTGTGACTTAAAAAATCAGCAGCTTCTTTTTCTGAAACATAATGGAAAGTTATGTTCTTACTTTTCATGTCCTCAATCTGTTCTTCTATCGTGAGTTTTGGCTTCTTCATATATAAAAATCCCCAATGGTCGTTATATTGGCTGGTCTGACTGCCTGAATTGGAGATTATCACAAAATCGAAGATTCGACAATATTTTTCGACGAAAATTTTCCCTCCGTAACTACATATTCTAAATACATATTGAATATTACAATATTATGCTGGAAATTACAATATGGAAACGAAAATTAGTTTTATACTTATAAAAAATACGACAATTCAGACATTTTGAATTGCGCGGGAAGCGAAACATGGAGCATGAGGTATGAGACATGAGACGTGGAAAAAGAAATGACAAAGATTGAAAAGAAAAAGGAGGGTGCAATGAAACAAAATATTCGGATTCATAAGGCGGAAGCGAATAAGGGAGTGTTGGATTACTCGTGGCTTCTGGATGCGCCGGCTGGGAAACATGGTTTTGTGAAAGAGCGGGGTGGTCATCTTTATTTTGAGGACGGTACAAGAGCCAGATTTCTTGGTTTCAACATGGCAACGAGGTCGGCGACGCCGACACATGAGGCTGCTGATAAGCTGGCGGAGCGTTTTGCGACGATGGGCGTTAATATAATCCGCCTTCATGCGGCTGACGCACCGATTGGGGAAGAACCCTGCAGTTGGTCACAGACGAAGGAGGCGCCGTTATTAGATTATGAAAGCGGGTCTACCATAGAATTTAACAAAGAAGGACTGGATCGCTTTGATTATTTTGCAGCGAAGCTGAAGGAAAAAGGAATTTATCTTCATGTTGACCTGATGGTTGCAAGGCGCATGCTTCCTGGGGACGATTTGGATTATCCGGGTTCTTTTCAGGAGTGTGTGAAGATGTTCCCGATGATAAACGAACGTCTGATACAGTTACAGATGGAATATGCGCGGAAAATGCTGACACATGTCAATCCTTATACGGGTCTTGCATTGGTCGATGACCCGGCAGTGGTGGTAGTCCAGATTAACAATGAGGAATCTGCAATTAAAGGAACCGGGGAGGTACAGAGCAATCCTGACCTTGTTCCCTATGAAGAAGAAGTTGTCAGGAAGTTTAATGCATTTCTTCTGAATAAATATGGTACGAGGGAAAGGCTGAAAGAAGCGTGGACAGTGGATGGCGTATGTGCGCTGGATGATGACGAAGACCCGGCGAAGAACACCGTGCGCAGGGTACAGGGGAATTTCGTCCAGCCAGTGAACGACCCGAATGGCGACTGGAAAGGAAGCGACTGGATGCCGTCGCCGGCAAGATATGCGGATTTCATGGAATTTGGCATTGCAAATAACCGCCGGTTCTACAGAAGATTTAAGAATTTCCTAATCTCACTCGGTGTCAGGGTTCCGATTGCAGCCAGCAATCTGCTTGGCGGGGCGGCGGATGTGTATGGGCATACGGATGGTGATATCATGGAAAATAATAGTTATTTTAATCATCCTCTTCTGCCGTTTCATGGCACGACATTTACGGTTCCTGGCCCGACGGAGTATGTCAGTGTCAATCCGCTGACGCTTCAGACGGGAGCTGGCAGCATTGCGACGACGATTCTGTCACTTGCCTCGGAAGCGGTTGTAGATAAGAAACCGTTTATGATTACGGAGTGGAATGAATACGGCTTGCACCCTTTCCATTCAACAGCTTTCGTACATACAATCGCATATGCCTGTCTGAACGATTGGGACGGTCTGATTTTGTATAATTATCAGACATCCGAGAATTGGGATGATCAGCCAGCCGATGAAATTTTAAATATATTTGATGCATATAACGACCCGGCGGTTGCCTGTCAGTGGGGATTCATGGCGTCTATGTTCTTAAAAGGAATGGTACAGACGGCGAAGAATAAAATCGATATTGTATACACGCAGGATGATTTGAAGACGCTTCCCAATTGGCACGCTATGAACCATACATTTATACCGTATGTATCTTCTCTTAGAAATGTCTTTATCGATAGCGGCTCTAAATACCGTGGAGATGGAGAAGTCGCTATCAATGCAGGATTTTTCAATGGCGGGGATTTGAGTGAAGCAAAGCATGGCGTCTACTATGCATGGTCGAAATATAGAGATGCATTCCGCAGAGCGGAAGATAAAAAACGCCTTGCGCTGGCAGCCGAAGGGGCAGAAGAAATCAGTAATGGTATTTATCAAGGCGCACAGCAGCTTGTTATCAATGAAATCAGCAATCTGGCAGGAACTGGCAATTATACGGAATATGCGAAGGTTCTGGACAAAGCATTCAAGAAGTGGGGCGTCTGGGACGAAACATCGGGTTATGTGGATGGTAAGCTGGTATCTGATACAGGCGAGATTTGTTTCGATGCGGACCAGAAACGCTTTGCGGTAAGTACGCCATACTGCGGATATTTTTCCGGCGCGCCGGAAGAGGAAACAAAGCTTACGGATAAAATCAGACTTCAGATTCAGAATGAGAGAATGTCCGTGTCTGTCATGGCGAAAAATGCGGAAACGCTGGATACGGCGTCGGAGTTTATTCTGACCGCTATGGGCGAGACCGGCAATGATGGCAATACTTATGAGCCGGGGCAGCAGATGATGGGAATCACATTTACCAATGTGACGTTAAAAGGAAAACTTTTCGCGGAAACCATCGAAGGTGTGTTGAAAGTCAAGGCAGCGAAAGCCAGACTGGAAGTTTTAAATCCAGTCGGGGAAGTAATCGACGCCTTGGATGGTATTGTAGATGGAGAAGAGGTTTGCTTTGACCTTAAAGAAACAAAGGGCATTATGTTCCATCTTATTACGGAATGAGGTATTTCGTATAGGGGAAAATGCAGTATGTTCAAAAAGAACAAATAAAACTATTGGAGGGAAAAAATGGCGAAATCAAAAACACTTGGTCTGGATGCAGACGGTACTCAGAAAATGATGCGCACGGGCGATTACATGGCCGACATGGGCGGACAGCTTGCGCTTGGTATCATGGGGAATCTGGTAGGACAATTAACATATTTTTACACAGATAAAGTAGGGCTTGCAGTCGGAGGCGTCGGCGTGGCAATGATGATTGCAAAGGTATTAGACGCCTTTACAGATATCATCTTCGGACACTTTATCGACCGTATGAAGGGCGGTAAGGAAAAATATTATAAATGGCTGATTTATATGGGAGTTCCGGCGGCGCTTATCACTGTTTTGCTCTTTACGGTTCCGGGTTCTATGGGAAGTCTGCCGTCACTTATTTATGTCTGTATAACCAATATTCTTTTTACGGCTGTTATTTATACGATGATATCCACGCCATATGCGGCGATTATGGTTATCCGTACCAACAGCCAGAATGAACGAAACAAGATAGGCGTTTTCCGTGCGGTTGGAAACTATGGTGCAGGAATGATTATTTCTGTTGCGACAATTCCGTTGACAAATGCGTTGGGCGGAACCCAGAATGCATGGGTGAAGTATGGCGTAATCCTTGGTCTGGTAATCCTACTTCTCTTTTTGGTAAGTTGGAATAATTTGAGAAAAGCAAAATTTGCAGATGAAGTAGGAACAGAGAATCAGCCAGAAGCAGCGGAAGAAGAGTCGGGTTCTTTTGCAGATTCGCTGGGTATGCTGGTACGCAATAAATACTGGATTATTGTATTACTGTTTAACCTGATTACACAGATTACTAATTCGATGGTTGGCTCAGCAGGAACTTATTACTGTAAATGGATTTTCGGCAACGATAACCTTGTAGCAATCATCGGCATGGGCGGCATGGTTGCAACTGTAATCGGTTTTGTGCTTTCTAATCCGATTATCAATAAGATAGGCGTGCGCAATACGGTTTATTTTGGGCTTTTAGGGGCGTCTATTACGGCGGGTATCCGTTGCTTCGCACCATCAAATTTCTATTTATATATAGTGACAAGCTTGATTGGAAGTTTTGTCCAGATTCCGCTGATGTGTCTGTATGGCGTTTTGCTGGCGATGGCTGTAGATTATAATGAGTGGAAGTATGGCAAACGTCTTCTGGCAATTTCTTCGGGAGCAATCGGATTCGGAAGTAAAGTGGGAGGTGGTATTGGTACACTTCTGTTAACAGGTATTTTGACAATTGGTGGGTATGAAGCGACGCTGGCAGTGGCAACTGATTCGATGAGAATGTCTATTTACGCGCTTGGAAATTATGTACCGTTGATTATCAACCTGATTATGTTTGCAATCTTTACACAATTTGACCTTGAAAAGAAACTTCCTCAGATTCATGCGGACCTCGAAGCACGCAGAAAAGAAAACGCACATAATTAATTTATGAAAGTCTGCCTGTAGAGTGAAACAGGCAGACTTTTTGTATAATAGGAAATCGCTCAATGATGCGGAAGAATGCGAAGCGATTTTCTTGAAGCTATTAAAGGACATAAGTGATTGGACGATATTGCGATATCAGTTGTAGGCGGATAAATATATGGGCAAAGTTAGCAATGCAAACTGGATATGGATTCCCGGATGGGAAAAATGAAATCAGACAGAAGCGTATCTGGTCTGTTTCCGTAAAAAATTTATGGCAGATGCCGGACAAATGGAAATGAAGATACGGATATCTGCGGAGTCACGCTATAAGCTATATGTGAATGGGCAGCTTGCAGAAATCGGGCCCTGTAAGGGCGACACGATGGTCTGGTATTATGATGAGGTGGATATTGCCCCTTTTCTTCTAGAGGGGGAAAATGTCCTGGCGGTAGAAGTTTTGAAATATCCGTTGAACGGATGGGGAAATCATAGTATCATCAGAACCGCTACCCCCGGCTTTTATCTGAAAGAAATAGCAGGATTTCATAACGTAGACGCAGACGGAACTTGGCGATGCAGCATCGTAAAGGATTTTCGGATTATTTCTGAATTTCCTTGGCACGCGCAGCTTCAGATTCTTGAAAACCGTATTGCTGATGAAAGGCTGACAGGATGGAAACGAAAAGATTATGAAGATGAGGGCTGGGATTTTGCAAAGAGGTATACGGAAGAAGAGATAAGTCTCTTAATAAGTCCCGGCAGTCTGTATCCTAGACCGATTCCCCCGATGCGGAAAGTTCCGGCGCATTTTAAAGGCGTATATGGAAAGAGCAGATACGGCGCCTTGGCAGAGAAATGGAATCTTATGCTGGCGGAAAAAGATACGGTAAGGATTGCGCCCCATAGTCATGAGATTGTAGAAATAGATGCGGGGGAATTGATGTGCGGATTTTTGTCCCTTCGCATGGCGGATGGAGAGGGAAGCATTATCCGGCTTTTATCCAGTGAAGGCTATGTCAAAGAGCTGCCATCTTCGCCGGGAGAATTTCCGGTAAAAGGAGACCGTACAGATTGGGAAAACGGACATTTATATGGATTTACGGATACCTACCGGGCAGCAGGGAATGGAACCATAGAGCGGCCGGAATGTTATGAGCCGTTCTGGTTTCGTACTTTTCGTTTCGTAAGACTGGAAATCGAGACGTCGGATACGCCGCTTGCAATCATCGGTTTTGATTATCTGGAAACAGGTTATCCGTTAGAAGTACAGACGAAGGTCAGCGCTTCTGATAAAAGTCTGGAAGCAATCTGGGATATCAGCCTACGTTCCCTGCGGCGGTGTATGCAGGAAACTTACACGGATTGCCCCTTTTATGAACAACTGCAATACGCGATGGACGCACGAAGTCAGATTTTATATACTTATGCCGTTTCGGGAGATGACAGGCTGGCGCGTCAGTGTATGGACGATTTTCGCAGGTCGCAGCGCCCGGATGGTACATTGAACTCCTGTTACCCGGACGCGGAACCCAATGTGATACCTGGTTTTGGAATTTATTATGTCTTGATGCTTTACGATTATATGATGTATGTGGGGGATAAAAAGTTTCTTAGAAAACATCTTGGCTGCATGGATAATGTCTTGAATTTCTTTGAGGAAAATCTGGAAGAGCGGGGTCTGGTCGGTTCCATCGGCGGGATGTTGACGGAGCGCGGATATTGGTCTTTTATCGATTGGGCGCTGCCTTGGGGAGAAACGACGGGTATGCCGCCTGCAGGAAGAAAAGGACCGATTACAATGGAGAGTTTTCTCTACATCTACGGACTGCTTCATGCGGCAGATATCTTAGCATATATGGGGCGCGGCGATACTGCCCAGGAATACCGCAGACGCGCCAGACAGGTGAAAGAAGCCGTCAATCAATATTGTGTGGATTCGGAAGGAAGATATATGGATGGACCGAGCATAAGGGAATATAGCCAGCACTGTCAGGTATTCGCCCTGCTTACGGATACGGTCTCTGTGGAAAAAGGGCGTGAACTATTAAAAGAGTCGTTGCGGGATACGAAAACTTATGCGTCCTGTACGGTTGCTATGGCGTTTTATTTGTTCCGGGCATTGGAAAAGGCTGGGATTTATGAGGAAACGTGTGCGGTATGGGATTTGTGGAGGAATATGCTGGACAAACACTTGACGACTTGTACGGAAAATGCGCTTGATGAGCGCAGCGACTGTCATGCATGGGGAGCGTTGGCGCTTTATGAGCTGCCTTCCGTGATATTGGGCGTGCGTCCGAGCGCGCCGGGGTATGAGAGGATTCTCATACGTCCGGTTCCAGGATATCTGAATTGTGCCAGTGGAGATGTGATTACGCCGCATGGAATCGTGCATGTGGAGTGGCATAGAGAGGAAGACGGCCAGATTGCGTTACAATATGCGCTGCCGGGGAATGAAGATAAATTGAGCCAAGACATGGTCAGCGTCGGCGCAAATATCGCAGATTGAGAAAAAAACATGGTTATTTAGAATCATTGAAATTAGCATAGTTAGAGGAGTTTTATCATGAACAGAGATTATATGGACATAACATTATCGCCCGAAGAGCGCGCCGGGGCGCTCCTTTCGGAGATGAGTCTGGAAGAAAAAATGGCGCAGGTCAACACGGTATTTCCTTTTGACAACGCTTATCAGAATTTTGACAGTATTTCTGAAAATACGAAATATGGTATTGGGGAAGTGAGTACCTTGGAAATGCGTAGAATTGAAACGCTGGAGGACGTGGCGGCGTGGCAGAAAAAGGTGCAGGGGATTGTCATGGACAACAGCCCGCACCGTATTCCGACTATTTTTCATATGGAAGGGTTGTGTGGCGCGTTTATACAGGAGTCTACCAGTTTCCCGGCCGGTATCGGGAGAGGAGCCGGTTTTGATTCAGAGCTGGAAGAACAAATTGCAGGGATTGTAAGCAGACAGGAAGCCGCTTGCGGCATTACCCATGTGCTGGCTCCGGTATTGGATATTTCGAGGGATTCCCGTATGGGACGGCAGGGAGAGACTTATGGGGAAGACCCGACGCTTGCCGCGGCATTGGGTGCAGCGTATACAAGGGGAATCCAAGAGAGTGAGACCGCCGGAAGAAGACCAGAAAGCGTAGCAAAACATTTTCTGGCGTTTCATAATTCCCAAGGGGGTATTCATGGAACCCATAGCGATACGCCGCCAAGACTTCTGGAAGAAGTATATGCGAAGCCGTTCCAAGCGGCGATTGCAGAGTCGGGACTAAAAGGCGTCATGCCCTGTTACTGTTCCCTTAACGGGGAGCCGCTATCTGCTTCCCATAGACTTCTGACAGAGCTGCTGCGGGAAGACATGGGGTTTGATGGATTATGTGTCAGCGATTATGGTGCGATAAGCGGCGTGCACAATGTTCAGCATGTAGGGGAAACAGAAGCCGAAGCAGGACTTTTGTGCATGGCAGCGGGAATGGATATTGAGATGCCCGGTACGGCAGGGTATGGGGAAGCGTTAAAAGAAATGTTTCAAAACGGGGAAGCGGATAAGAAACTGCTTGACAGGGCAGTACTGCGCGTCCTTACTGCGAAGTTTCGGATGGGGCTTTTTGAGAATCCCTATGCCCTTCAGGGGGAAGCATTAAAAGAAATATTTGAGGATAAGAAAGGCAGGGAAGTTTCCTTACAGTCGGCAAAAGAGTCCCTGGTTCTTTTGAAAAACGACGGTGCGCTGCCTATTAGGAAAGATGTAAGGAAAATTGCAGTAATCGGTCCGCATGGGGATTGTGCGAGGAAGTTTTTTGGCGGATATACGCATCTTTGCATGGTGGAGTCCACTTATGCGGTAGCAAATTCCATTGCAGGAGTCAACGGAAGCCACAGCGGAGAAGGTATGGAAGTAAAAACTGTTCCGGGGACAGATATCCAGTCGGATGAAGGGGAAATTTTTGACGCCATCCTGCGCAGACAGAAGCCGGGCTGTAAAAGCCTTCTGGAAGAGTTGAAAGAAAGACTGCCCGGTGTGGAAATAAGTTATTCGTATGGATATTATATTGCCGGGGACGACAGGGGATATTTTGAAGAAGCCTTGAAGATGGTAGAAGAAGCAGATATTGCAATCCTGACGTTAGGAGGAAAGCATGGAACCTGCTCTATGGCGTCTATGGGCGAAGGGGTGGATGCGTCTGATATCAATCTTCCACCCGGACAGGAAGCTTTTATCAGGGAAGCGATAAAAACCGGAAAACCGTTAATTGGTGTACATTTTGACGGAAGACCCGTTTCCAGTGATGCCGCGGATGAATGTCTGGACGCTATCTTAGAGGCATGGAGCCCGGCGGAAACCGGAGCGGAAGCGGTAGTCGGAGCCCTGCTTGGCGATTACAGTCCCGGCGGAAAACTTCCGGTATCGGTTGCCTATCATGCAGGGCAGATACCGATTTATTACAATCATCCGAATGGTTCGGCTTGGCATCAGGGGGATAGTATCGGCTTTGTGAACTATGTGGACCTTCCGCACACGCCTAGATACTGTTTCGGACATGGGTTGTCTTATACGGACTTTACCTATTCTGATTTAAAGATTTCGGAGCAGGAAATCGGACCGGAAGAGAGGCTGCAGATTGAAGCGGTAATTTCCAATACCGGGGAGCGGGAAGGCGATGAGGTCGTCCAGCTCTATCTGCGGGACAGGTTTGCCAGCATGACAAGACCAGTAAAAGAGCTGGCGGGATTTAAAAGGATTTCCTTGAAACCGGGTGAGAAAAAGAAGGTCATCTTCGAGGTGGCCGCCAGTCAGACAGCGTTTCTTGATAAGGACATGCGCTGGCGTATCGAGAAAGGGTCGATTGACGTAGAAATCGGAAGCTCTTCTGAGGATATCCGTCTGACGGGCGAATATAAGATAAAAGAGACCGGCTGGGTTGCTGGCAGGGAAAGGGCGTTTTATGCCAGCGTCTTAATAGAGTCGGTAGAATTGTAGGGCGATTAGCCATATGTATTTAAAGCTATGGTTTATTTTTATTAGATTCATCCTCTTTAAATTGAGAGGGTGAATTTTTTTGCAGAAAATCCCACAAAAGCAATATATTACAATATAGAAAAATATATTACAAAAAAGAAATCCCTTCCTCTGATAAACTCTGGATATAGTGATTAAGTCTGTTCATAGATGAAAAGAGGAGGTATCAGATGGTGGAATACTATGGTTATGTATATGCTTATTTTAGATGGCGGGGAGTTGCAAAAGATATGCAGTACATATATCTGGCATTGAGCAGGGACGGGCTGCATTTTACGCCGCTTAACTGTAATGAGCCGATATTGATTCCAGACAAAGGGACAAAGGCGGCGCGCGACCCGCATCTTATCCGTTCCCGGATAGACGGAAAATATTATATCATTGCGACTGATTTAGATGTAAACCAGAATAAATGGAGAGAGTATAAACTGCATGGCAGTAAATCAGTACATGTGTGGGAATCGACGGATATGGTGCATTGGAGCGAAGACAGTTTAAGGCAGGTCATTGATGATTCGTTGGGGTGTATATGGGCGCCGAAGGTCTGCTTTGATGAGGAAAAAGAAGATTATGTCATGGCGTTTTCTGCTGCTGCGGCAGGGGAAACAGATATGAGCGTATACTATACGCGGACAAAGGATTTCAGAAATTTTACAAAAGCCAAAATTCTTGTTTCAAAGAAGTTAAACCTGGAGAAACAAAAATGGGCATGGTTTGTTCCGCCGAAGAAATATTGTTCTTTCATTGATTCAACGACGGTAAAGGTTGGAGATACTTATTATAGATTTACAAAGAATGATACGTTACATACCATCATGTGTGAGAAGAGCGCGTCTATCGTGGAAGGATACTCGTTGGTAAAGGAAATTGTAGCAGGTGAGCATGGCGTTGAAGGTCCTTGTGTCTATAAGCTGAATCAGAGTGAAAATTATATTCTTCTGATGGATGGTTACGCGAGTCCAAATGCCGGCGTCGGGTATTTTCCGCTGATTTCCTCTACGGAAAATATGATATTGGCGGATTTTTATAGACTGCCGCCGCAGGAATACTATCTTCCCGAGGGCTGTAAGCATGGCTCCGTATTACCTGTGACCAAGGATGAATATGAACGTTTAGAAGCAGCATTTGAAAGAGATTAAAAGGGATTTAAGAAATTAAACCAGATTAAAAGGAATTAAAAGAGATTAAAAGAAAGGTAAGGTATTGATTATGAAAAAACAAGCATTTAACCCCTATCTGCCATCTTATGAATATGTGCCGGACGGCGAACCATATGTTTTTGGCGACCGTTTGTATGTATATGGCAGTCATGATGCTTTTGGCGGAAAAGGATACTGTGTAAACGACTATGTATGTTATTCCGCGCCGATTGACGATTTGGGGGACTGGAAATATGAAGGCGTTATTTACAGAAGGACGCAGGACCCGGTAAATCCGAAGGGCAACCAATATATGAATGCACCGGACGTATGTGTGGGACCGGATGGAAGGTACTATCTTTATTACCAGCTTCAGATGCAGAATACCACATCAGTCGCCGTATCAGAGAAGCCGGAAGGTCCGTTTGAGTATTATGGAGTTGTAAAGCATCCGAATGGGAGACCCTATGGATTAAAGAAAGATGCGTATAATTTTGACCCAGGCGTTTTACTCGATGATGATGGAAAAATCTATATGTATACCGGATTTTCACCGGATAGCGGTCTGCTGCGTTTTCTGATGGAACGCCGGGGCGGGACTTATAATGGCGGCTCCGTGGTGGAGTTAGAGCCGGATATGTTGACGTTAGCAGGAAGGGAAATGCCTACGATACCGGGGAAACTGTATGCAGAGGGAACAGAATTTGAAGGGCATCCTTTTTTTGAAGCAAGCTCTATTCGGAAAATCAACGGAATTTATTATCTCGTGTATTCTTCTGTTTTAAGTCATGAATTGTGCTATGCGACAAGCAATCATCCGATGGGACCGTGGAAATATGGCGGAACGATTGTAAGCAACGGAGATATCGGATTACCGGGAGTTACCAAGAAAAACGCCCGCAATTTCATAGGGAATACGCATGGCGGCATGGTCTGCGTCAAGGGACAATGGTATATTTTCTATCATAGACAGACCAATCAGCAGAGATGTGCCCGCCAGGGTTGTGCGGAGAAAATAACGATCGAAGAGGACGGAAGCATTAAGCAGGTAGAAATGACGTCCTGCGGATTAAATGATGGCCCGCTGCGCGCAGCCGGAAAATACGAGGCGCGTATCGCCTGCAATCTCTGGGGTAAAAAGGGAACATTCAACTATGACAGAAATAAATGCACGGAAACGGAATATCCCTATTTTACACAGTCGGGAGCAGACCGTGAATCCATGCCGGATCAGTATATAGCAAATATGAGAAATGGCGCGACGGCAGGATTTAAATATTTTGATTTTGATTCGGCACACCCGGAACATATTAGTATAGAAGTAAGGGGAAGAGCGAAGGGGAAAATGTATGTATATACCAACCCGGAAGTAGAGCCTGTTGCGAGAATTTTGGTAAAGCCCAATATGGCATGGCAGGAGTTTTCCGCAAATTTATCCAAAATAGAAGGTGTGAAGGCACTGTACTTTACCTATCGGGGTGAGGGATATATTGACTTTAAGTCGTTTAGTTTATAAAACAGGAATGGATTTTGGAAATTGGAAAAGAGACGCCCTAAGAAAGGAAGATGGTAATGGATATGATTTATAAGGATAAAAGTAGAAGTATAGAAGAGAGAGTTCAGGATTTATTGGATAGGATGACCCTGGAAGAAAAAGTAGCACAGGTTTCCTGTACCATGTCGAATCAGCCGGATGTAAAAGAAGTTATAAAGGATGGAATCGGGACGCTTAGCTGCCTGAATAGCTCTATGACGGGAAATATACAAAAAGACCGGGACGAGTTGCATGAAATCCAGAGATATCTTGTAGAAGAAACCCGGTTGGGTATTCCGGCGTTGATTCATAATGAAGGGATTGCGGGATTGCAGATTCCCTGTGCGACGACATTTCAACAGTCAATGGGGATGGCGGCCACATGGGAGCCTGAATTGGCGCGAAAGATGGGTGAAGCAGAACAGAAGCAATTGCTGGCATTTGGTATGCATGCGCTTCATTCTCCACTATTTGATTTAGGAAGAGACCCCCGCTGGGGAAGAATCAGTGAAACCTATGGGGAAGACCCGTATTTAGTAGCACAGATGGGAACTGCGTTTGTGCAGGGTATTCAGAAAGATGACAAGGTCATGGCAACTGCCAAACATTTCATCGGATATGGAAATGCGGAAGGCGGCAGAAACGGCGGCGAGCTTCAGATGGGTGAAAGGACGTTAAAAGATACCTTTAGCTGGACGTTTGAAGCTGCAATTCAGGATGCCGGCATTATGGCTGTCATGAATGGTTATGGCATTTTGAATAATGAACCTGTAGCGACTTCTAAAAAATTGCTGACAGACCTTCTCCGTGAAGAACTTGGTTTTACTGGTCCAGTGGTATCAGATTATGGCAGTATCGGACGCGCGGACGCCAGGTATCGTACTTCAGCGGATCAAAGGCAGACAGCGGTACAGGCGTTAAAAGCAGGAATTGATGTAGAACAGCCTACAAATGTTTGTTTTAAGCATCTCTACGACGCCGTAAAAGAGGGAGAAGTGGAAGAATCCTATCTGAATCAGGCAGTAGAACGTGTTTTGAGAGTAAAATTCCGGCTGGGACTATTTGAAAATCCCTATGGGGAAGGTAATTTTGAAGAAGAGACCAGAAAAGAAGAATACAAGGAATTGTCTCAGGAAATTGCTGAAAAATCAATTGTCCTGCTGAAAAATGAGGATCAGATACTTCCTTTAGGCAGCAATCTGAAAATAGCGTTAATTGGTCCTTCGGCGGATAGCAAGGTGCAGATGTTCGGCGGGTATTCTTCTGTAGGGTCGGCCGGAAGTACGAGCCGGGATTTTGACCAGACAGAAAATGATAAATTTTTAACGATGGCGTATCAGGCTACGATTACAGAATTTAAGGACGGCTTGAAACAGGCAGGGATAGACTTTGAAGACGAACCATCCCCGGAACAGAAAAAAATCATCATGAATATGGTAAAAGAAAGTTTGTCGCGCGGGGATATGGAATATAGTTCTGCACAGGATTTCCTGGATAAATATTATCCCGCCTGCCGCACTGTCCGGCAAGTCATGGAAGAAAAATTCGGAGCGGAGAATATTTTATATGCGCCGGGTTGTGAAATCAGGGATGAAATTGCAGGCGGCATTGAGAAAGCAGTTGAATGCGCAAAACAGGCGGATATCGTAGTAGCCGTAATGGGCGGTTTGGAAAGTATGGTGGATGAGAAGGCTACCTGCGGCGAGAACCGTGATAATATCCATACGGACCTTGAAGAAAACCAGTTAAAGCTGATGGAAGCGTTATTTGCAGCGGGAAAACCGGTAGTGACCGTATTGATTGACGGACGTCCCCTGTCGGTGGAAACAGTCAGCCAGAAAAGCAAGGCATTGCTTCATGCGTGGCTGCCGGCGGAACGTGGCGCAGAGGCAATCGTAAATGTATTGGCTGGAGAGGTGAATCCGGGTGGAAAATTGCCTGTAACCGTCGTAAAAGAAGCGTCACAAGTACCAATGTATTATAACAGGCTTCAATTATTTACAGCGCCGGAAACATGGTCAGAGTATATACATGATGAATCAAACGTACCGCTATATCCGTTTGGGTATGGATTAAGTTATACGAGCTTTGAGTATAGCGACTTTAAAGTAGAAAAGGAAGTTCCGGCCGATGGCAGCGTCCACATGAGTTTCTGTGTAAAGAATACAGGAGAGCGGGACGGGGCAGAAATTGCACAGATTTATATACGGGATATTTTAAGCAGTGTTGCAAGACCGTGTATGCAGCTGGCTGCATTTGCCAAAGTGGCATTAAAAGCGGGAGAAACCAGGACCGTATCCGTGGAAATCAATTTAAGCCAGCTGGCATTCCATAATGATGTTATGGAATTGGTAGTAGAGCCTGGAGAAATGGAAGTCTTCGTGGGAGCGTCCAGTGAAGATATCCGTATGAAAGACCGGTTCCAGATTGTCGGGGAAACCTATGCGGTAAAACGGCGTGCACATTCTGCCAAAGTGGAGGTTTTATAGAAAAAGCGAAAGGAGCCGGGAGAGGCAAAACTGACCGTTTCAGCAAAGGGATGTACCGACGCGGCGGTTGTCCTTACTATGCAGTAGAAAGGATAGATGGAGGAGCTGTATGAAATACCGTTATTTTTCAAACAATACACCGGAGGAAACAAAAAGAGAGCTGGATAACCGTGCATTGGCAAGACAGATGTGTGCAGAAGGAATTGTGCTCATGGAGAATAATGGGATTCTGCCGCTCAGCACAGATAAGAAAATCGCGCTTTATGGTGCGGGCGGCAGAATGACAGTCAAGGGCGGCTCCGGGAGCGGCGATGTGCGGGAGCGTTACAGCGTGGACATTGAGACCGGGTTAAAGAACGCGGGGTATCAGTTGGCGACCACCCGCTGGCTGGATGAATTTGATGCATCTTATCGGAGGCAGAAATCCGATTGGAAGGAAGACCTGGATCGGAAAATGAAAGGTTCTGGATTTAACGGAATGTGGCAGGTTTTGATGGATAATCCGTTTTTGTTCCCGATAGGGCATCGGATTACCGGAGATGACCTCTCGGATGATACAGAGGCAGCAATTTATGTCGTGGCAAGGCAGGCGGGTGAAGGCGCCGACCGGCACGTTGTCAAAGGAGATTATCTGCTTGATGATATTGAGTATGATAACATTCGTTTTTTGACGGAGCATTGCAGACACACGATTGTGGTTATCAACTGCGGAAGTATTATGGATCTGTCCTTTTATGATGAAATTCCGGGTATAGACGCCCTGATTTATTTTTCGCAAGGCGGGGAAGAGGGCGGCAATGCGCTTGCGGATGTGATTTCCGGCAAGGTCACGCCGTCGGGCAAAGTCACGGATACATGGGGATACCGCTATGCAGATTATCCGTCCGCGGATACCTACAGCGACCAGAATGGGAATGTAGATGATGAATTTTATTACGAAGATATTTATGTTGGATACCGTTGGTTTGACGCGAAGGGGATTCGGCCGCGCTATCCGTTCGGATTCGGGCTTTCCTATACGGTCTTTACACAGCGGTGCATCAAGGTCTGCAATGAAAAGTCGAAAATTGCAATAGAAGTTGAGGTAGAAAATATTGGGGATACTTATGCGGGCAAGGACGTAGTGCAGGTATATCTCTCTTTTCCTCAGACGCATGTCAATCGGGAGAGAAAAGCTTTGGTTGCATTTGCAAAGACAAAAATTCTTGCGCCAGGCGGGAAAGAGACGTTGACACTCGGCTTTGATATGGCAGAAAGCGCATATTTTGACGAGGGTGCCGCAAGTTTCAGGCTTGAAGAAGGGAATTACATTATTTCCATCGGCAATTCGTCTGAAAATGTGCGGCAGGCGGCGTGTGTGAGGCTGGATGAGGATATTGTGATTGAACGGGTCAGAAATCTTTGCAAAAGGAAGAAAGATTTTGATATCATTATATTGCAGCTTGAAAGTCCGCTTGCAGATGAATCACTTCCGGTCATCCATTTGGATAAAAAGTGTTTTAAGACCAAAAAGAATGTCTATCCGGGGATGAACACTTACCATGACGCCCATGTGGACTACCTGATGGGAAAACTATCGTACAAAGAAAAAATAGAATTTTTAAACGGCGGAAGTCTGTTTGGAAAAAGTTATAACATCACACCGGGAGCGGTTGGCAGAACAACTTCCAAATTCCTGAATAAGAAAATCCCGAATGTCAATTTCGGGGACGGACCGGCAGGTCTTAATGTATTTCAGGATATAGTCATTACGAAAAACGGCGGACAGAAATTTTTATCAGAAATGCCGGAATCGTACAATTACGGAATGCTGAGCAGGATTGCAAAATTTATGAAGGGCAAACCAGAGGATGGGCAGACATTGTACCAATATTGTACAGCATGGCCTGCGCCGATGCTCTGTGCACAGACATGGAATCGGGAGCTGATGTATGCGATGGGAAAAGCCGTCGGGACAGAAATGCTTGAGGTTGGAATTACACTCTGGCTGGCTCCGGGCATGAATATCCATAGAAATCCGCTTTGTGGGAGGCATTTTGAATATTATTCCGAGGATCCATACCTGTCGGGCACGATGGCGTCCGCAGTGACCAAGGGTGTGCAGAGTCATGGCGGAGTAGGCGTCACAATCAAGCATTTTGCATGCAACAATCAGGAGAATAACCGCAATGAAATGTCTGCGCATGTGAGCGAGCGGGCTTTACGCGAGATTTATCTGAAAGGTTTCCGCCTGGCGGTGGAAAATGCACAGCCGTGGGCGGTAATGTCTTCTTACAACTGCATAAATGGCGTTTATACTGGAAATAACCGGTCGCTTTTACTTGGAATTTTGAGAAATGAGTGGGGGTTTGAGGGGCTCGTCATGAGCGACTGGAATTCCATTACTCCTACGAAGGGGAAGAATGTACTCTGCCCGAAGGCTGGCAACGATTTGATTATGCCTGGTAATGGGAAAGCAACAAAAGAAATCTATCGGGCATATAAGGCGGGGCGGATTACTGAGCAGGAAATCGACTTTTGTGTTGCAAATGTCCTGCATCTGATTACACGAAGCGAAGTATATAAGGGCGACACGAGTTTATAATCCATATTTTCCCGGCGAGGGCATGTTATGAATGCATGGCGGAGACTTTGTCGCGGTACTGTTTAGGCGTCATGTTATATTTTTTCTTAAACACATTTTGAAAGTAGGACTGGCTGGAGAAACATAAGTAATTGCTAATCTCACTCAGGGTTTTATCGGAGTAGCGCAGCAGGCTTTTGGCTTCTTCCAGCTTGCACTGCATAATAAAGTCGCTGATATCGAAGCCGAGTTCTTTTTTAAAGCGGCCGGATAGGTAAGAGCGGCTTTTCCCAATGTGATCCGCCACATCTTTTACGCGGATGACTTCATTGATGTGCTGCGTTATAAACTGAATACATTCAAATATTTCCTGCGACATCCCCTGCGGAATCTTATTTTGTGCCACACGTTCGGAAAAATCTACGCACATCGAATATGCCAGATTAGTTATATGGGAAATATCCGTGCTGTTCTCACATTCCTGAATATAAATGTCTGCAAGATGGTATGCCTGCTCTGCGTCCATGCCGCCAGCGACTGCGCTGCGCATTATCAGGGCAATCGATGAAATAAAAACATTCTTTTCCTGCCGCAGGGCGTTGTTAGCCATAGAACCTGCAGATAACGTAATCGAATCCAGCAAGAGTTTTTTGACCTTTTCTGTGTCTCCAGTTTGGATCAGATGCATCAACAGGCGTTCAAAATGATAAGTGTTGTGATAGTTCTGGTTTTCCTTTGCTTCAGACACCCGGTCGGAGTGAACGCCTGAACGGGTATGGATACCGCTCGTATCGGTCAGCTGGAAATGTGCATTGATATTAATCGATTGATCGTTAATGCACAAGTGCAGGTAGGCGAGAGTTTCTAAGAGCCGGTTGAAGGATACTGTAGGCGTGTTCGACAGAAGCGCCGCGACTTCTTCTTTATCCTCTGGACTGATGCCGTTTTCTTCCATAAAGCCGTGGAGCGTACCATCGGAATACGGTGCGCCGAATAGCGGACCGACATATAGAAAATGCTCCTCATCCAAGGTTTTGACGCATCCAAAATAGTTGAAGGAAGGGGAAATATAATAGCATGGATTTAGGGAAGAATGCGTAAAGGCAGACAGAATTTTAGCAAAAATATTATACTTTTCCCAATAAGATGGGAAAAAGAAGCTTTCGTTTGTGGGAGCGTGGTAATAGGTAAGTGGGATTAATGTGGTCGCATAAAACAGGCGGCAAAATTCTTTGTAATCAGTAATCATGGAAATTCCTTTTTAATTGCTTTGTTTTATCTTATTGTATCAAAAGAATTTTTAAACAACAAGGTCAAAATTACAAAAAGATAATTAAAAATACAATATTGGAGTTTATTTTGCATGATACACTTTTTATAAGCAATTTATATTGTGAAGAAGTAATGAGGAACAGATGTAGTAGAAATCAGAAAAAGATGAGGAGGATAAGAGGCAATATGATTCGAGATTTTAAAATTGAGTATCGGACGAATCCGATAGGGATTGACAACGAGCCGCGCTTTTCATGGAAGTTACTTAGCGACAGGCAGGATGTCATACAGAAGTATTACCAGATTCAGGTCAGTACGCAGGGAAAACTGATATGGGATAGCGGCCGCATCGAGAGCAGTCAGTCGGTTCTGGCGCCGTATGCGGGTAAGGAATTAGAGCCGATGACGGAATATCAGGTGCAGGTCAGCGTCTGGGATAATTACGGTGAACAGGGGCAGGAACAGGGAAGTTTTGAGACGGGATTGATGGGAGCAGAGAACTGGCGGGCGGACTGGATTACACACAATCTGCCGGATGACGAGACTGCATGTCCGGTGTATACGAAGAAATTTACTGCGTCAAAAGGCGTAGCAAAGGCAAGGCTGTATGCAACCGCCTGCGGCGTATACGAGACATGTATCAACGGACAGAAGGCGGGAGATGCATTCCTCGCGCCAGGCTGGACTTCTTACCATAACCGTCTGCAGTACCAGGTCTATGATGTGACAGAATTGCTGACAGAGGAAAACGAGATGAAAATTACCGTCGGGAACGGCTGGTATAAGGGTGAACTCGGATTTAACGCCGCTCCGAACCGCTACGGCGACAGGACGGCGCTTCTCGCAATGCTTTTCATCGAATATGAGGATGGTGAAAAGGCTTTCGTCGGTACGGATACGAGCTGGAATGTGGAAACCGGGGCAATCCGTTTTTCAGAAATTTATCATGGGGAAACGCAGGATTTTACAGTGGATACCAAATCTGCGGGAACAGCAGCGCCGTTTGAGGCAAAAGACACCGTCGGAGAGATTGTCGCGCAGGAATCTGAACCGGTGCGCGTGATTAGGCGTTTTGCCGCCCCTCAAAAAATCGTCACACCGAAGGGCGAACTCGTATTTGATTTCGGGCAGAATATGGCGGGGGTTGTGGAAATCAGGCTTCCAAAACTGACCGGGGAAAAACTTGTAATCCGGCATGCGGAGACTCTGGATAAGGACGGGAATTTCTACACTGAAAACTTGCGGACGGCACGCTGCACGGATACTTATATCTATGGAGAGGAACAGATTGGGATGAATGTAATGCCGCATTTTACGTTCCACGGCTTCCGTTATATCTGTGTGGACGGCGCGGCGGACGCAGGGCCGGAATGCTTCACGGCGTGCGCGCTGCATACGGATATGCAGCAGACCGGAAGCTTTCGCTGTGACAATGCGCTGGTAAATCAGTTACAGAGCAATATCGAATGGGGGCAGCGCAGCAATTTCTTAGACATTCCGACGGACTGTCCACAGCGCGATGAGCGTCTTGGCTGGACGGGCGATGCACAGGTATTCTGCGGTACGGCTTCCTATAATTTCAATACAGCCCTCTTTTTCGGAAAGTGGCTTAGGGATATGGCGGCGGAGACGACGAAAGAATGGGGCGTGCCGCATACGGTGCCAAATATCCTGGGGGAACAGCCGGGAGCGGCTGCATGGAGCGACGCAGCCGCGATTATCCCGTGGACGGTTTATCAGGTTTATGGGGATAAGAAGCTGCTTGCAGAGCAGTTTCCGCTGATGAAAAGCTGGGTAGACTACATCCGGGCGCATGTATCGGGAAACGGATTGTGGCAGACGGGTTTCCAGTATGGGGACTGGCTTGCGCTCGATATTGAGTCGGGAAGCATTGACCGAAACGGCGGAACGGACAAATATCTCATTGCAAATGCCTATTACGCATATTCGACAAGGCTTGTGAGAGATGCTGCTGCAGTACTTGGTTATACGGCGGAGGAAAAAGAATACGGCGAACTTCTCGATGCGATTCTTGATGCAATTCACCTGGAATTTGTCACACAGAACGGAAGGCTCGTGAGCGAGACGCAGACCGCCTGCGTTGTGATGCTGTATTTTAACATTGCAAGACCGGAGTACCGGGAGCGGATTTTAGGGACGCTGATAGATAATATTGTGTCACATCATAAACATCTGACGACCGGTTTTGTGGGGACGCCGTATTTGTGCCACTGCCTTACGGAAAACGGACAGCATGCGCTGGCTGGTGAGATTTTTATGAAGGAGGATTTTCCGGGCTGGTTCTACGCGGTAAAGAAGGGGGCGACGACCATCTGGGAGCGTTGGAATTCTGTGCTGCCAGACGGAAGCTTTGACGAGACCGGTATGAATTCCCTCAACCACTACGCCTACGGTTCCATTGGAAGCTGGCTTTATGAGCGGGTGGCGGGTATCCGCGCCGTGGAGCCGGGGTATAAGAAAATTCGCATCCAGCCGATGCTGACCCTGGGTCTGACGGAAGTATCCGCCTCCTATGAGTCTGCATATGGGACGATTAAAAGCGCATGGAGCTGCAGGGATGGAAAAATTACAGTGGATATCCAGATTCCCGCCAATACGACGGCGGTTGTCTGTCTGCCGGAAAAGGAGGAAGCATTCACGGTCGGCTCCGGTTCCTACCATTATGAATACGGGACGGACACCTATCTGGAATTTGATAAATACACCTTTGATTCCAGCCTAAGAGAACTGCTTGCGGAGCAGACGGCGCGGGATTTGTTCGAGCAGATGGCGCCGGGTATGCTGGACAGTCAGATGGTTAAGTTTGCGCTTGATATGACAATATCGGAGCTTGTGGGGCATGCTCCGGAGGCAAGACCTTTGTTTCAGACGGCGCTTGATATGCTGAATGCACAGGTACGGAAGCAGAAGAAATTGTAAAAATAAATAAAGAAAGGACGAAATTACAATAATTAAAGCAGGAGTACAATACTTAAATGAGAAAAGACGTTATGATGTTATATGATATATAAACTAAGATGTTTGATTTTAAGATAGGAGGACATGAATGTGAAAATGAGATGGAAGAAATTAATGGCGCTGCTGCTTAGTGCAACGATTGTGACGGCATCCCTTACTGCCTGCGGAAGCGGCGGAACAGATGCTGATAATGGAGCAGAAGCCGATGGCGGCGGAAGCACAGATAACGCAGCCGTTAACACCGTAGGAAAGTCAACCGACTTTACCTTTTTGACTGTTTCCGCAATTACGCAGGGATATTATGACGACTATAATGATAACCCGGTCGCGCAGTGGTGGCTGGATCAGGAATGGGATGCGAATGGTGACGGAACAATGACGAAATTGAACGTTGATTTCTGGTCACCGCCGGCAGGAGGGGAGCAGGATTATGTCAACAATTTAGTATCAACCGAGGAATATCCTGACGTTATGGCGCTTACCTATTCGAGCGAGCGTGCAGGCGCCCTGTACAATGAGGGTATGATCTTAGACCTTACCGATTACATTGACGCCTACATGCCGAATTATAAGGCATATATGGAAGCGCATCCGGAATTTCTGTACACGAATAAGGTGGATGGAGAGGATAAGTACCTGCAGATTTTCCAGGTGAATGAGGATTACTTGGAAAATCCCTGGGGCGGACTACTGTACCGCCGTGACTGGATTGTGAATTATGGTACGAATCCGGAGACCGGTGAGGCGTTTACCGGCGAATGGCAGGACGGCGAGTGGATAGATGATGTCGTATTCCCATCCGGCAACACCGATCCTGTCTACATAAGCGATTGGGAATGGATGCTTGATATCTTTAAGACGGCGATAGACGCGCAAGGTATGACAGACGGCTATGCGCTTCAGATTCCTTATCAGGGCATTCACTCAACCGGAGATATTTTATCCGGCTTTAATACAGGTTCCTTCTTGAGTTATGATAAGGATGGCAAGGTTGTTTTAAGCTCTGATTCGGAAGGTTTCCGTGCTTACACAGAATGTATGGCAAACTGGTTTCAAAAGGGTTGGATTGACCCGGCGTTTGCAGAGCGTGCAGAGGATATGTTCTTTATGATTGATATGCCGGCAGTATACAGCGGGCAGGTTGGTCTCTGGTACGGATTGGAGGCACAGATGCTGGATGGGCTTGTAGGAGACGGAAGCAATCCTTGGACTGCTGGCGCGGTAGCCTTTGCAGCGGCGACGCCGATTAATGATATATACGGCAGCGAGGCATGCCAGAATGTTGAACCGGCAGTTCTCTATCAGGATCCATTGCTCGGCGAGGCATTTGTCATCACAGATAAGGCAGCGGATAAAGATATTGCGACGCTGCTCACAGCAATTGATTATCTTTATTCTAAGGAAGGCTCTATCATAATTACATATGGTTTAAGCGATACGATGTTGGCTGAACTGGAAGGAACGCCGTCCTACGATTTCTATATGTCACTTGGCGCAGAAAATGGCGCCTATAAGATTGAGAACGGTTTGATTGTCAGAGATCCACTGCCAATGGGGGATAATGATATTGATGAGGTGCTGTCTGGCAAAAGAATGATGGGAATGCTCACAAGAACTGACATTGATTTTGGCTATACCAATACAAAACAGGCTTGTATGGCGCAGTGGGCAAAATACAAGAATACCGGCGGTCTTCAGGCGGATATTATAGGACAGCTCAGTGTGGATGAACAGAAGGCATATAGTGCATTCCAGACAGAGGCCAATATCCGTATTGCACAGTGGATTCCTGAATTCATTATGGGCAAGAAGAATGTGACGGATGATACAGATTGGAATCAGTATGTAGATGAAATCCTTGCACTAAATCCGGGAGAAATTGTCGATGCGTTTAATGCCGTTTTAGGAAAGTAAGGAAGAATGATTTACAACAAGTTTCATAAATATTTCCGGGGCGGTTTATAGCCGCTCCGGAAAATGTATGGGGAGATGTGTATGGCTAAAAAACAAAAACAAAAGGATATTTCGGATGTCCAGTTAGCGAAGAAATTATCGTGGAAAAGGGATTTCAAGAAAAATAAAACGATTTATCTTCTTTTCCTTCCGATTCTTATCTATCTGTTTATTTTCAATTATGTACCAATGACCGGACTTTTGATGGCGTTCGAGGATTATTCGGTACGAAAGGGATGGTTTCATAGTACCTGGGTAGGAATGGAGAACTTTGTTACGCTGTTTTCTGGAAGCGCATTTTTAACTGCGTTCAGGAACACTGCGATTATGGCGCTTTTAAATTTGATTATGGGATTTTTTCCGCCGATTATACTGGCGATTCTATTCGCAGAATGCAGGTGGATTCCCTTTAAGCGCTTTGCACAGTTGATTTCCTATATCCCAAACTTTATATCCACGGTTGTTGTGTGTAATCTGGTGCAACAGTTTGTGGGTCGCGACGGTGCGATTACGATTCTTTTAAATAAGCTATTCGGATTGCCGATTCAGAACTGGCTGGCGAACTCGACAGTGCCGGTATTCTGGATTATTTATGCTATGATGAATATTTGGATTGGCATGGGCTGGGGTTCTATCATACAGTCTACTACGATTGCTAATATCAATGCAGATTTGACGGAGGCAGCGGCCTTAGACGGCGCGAACCGTTGGCAGAGAGTCAGACATATTGTCATTCCGGCGCTCATCCCGGTTTGCATGATGCAGTTGACGATGTCCGTTGGAACGATATTTATGACTGGTTGGGACAAAATATTGATTATGTATATGCCGTCTACTTATTCAGTTGCCGATGTGCTTTACACCTACACTTACCGTATGGCGTTCGGTTCGCAGATTGATTACGGGGTTGCGACGGCGTCCGGTCTTTTCCAGTCCGTGCTTGGAACGATATTACTTCTGGTTTCCAACAAGCTGAACAAAAAGGCGACTGGATACGCATTATATTAAGGAGGGCTTAGCGATGACAAAAAGTGAAGAGCGGAAATTGGAGCGTAGATTGAGAAAAATCGAAGAAGAAAGCCATAAGTCTTCCATGGTCGTGCATCCGAGTCTGGGCGGACGTGTCGCGGATGTAATCATCGCCCTGGCCTTGGCATTGATTGCATTTATCTGCATCATTCCGATCTGGCATGTATTTATGGCGTCTGTTTCTGATGGATATGATTTGCTGGGCCATAAAGGGACGGTGTGGAAGCCGGTCGGCGAGGCGACGCTTGCGGGATATAAGCTGCTGTTTTCAGACCCGTCAATTATAACAGGTTATCTGAACAGTATTATTTATGTGATAGGCGGTACAGGACTTGGTCTTCTCATGAATATCTTTGCGGGATATATTTTGAGCCGCCAGACCAAATTGCGCGGAGCAATGATTCTATTCTGTGTATTTACCACGATGTTCAACGGCGGAACAGTGCCAACCTACATGGTTATCAAGGCGCTGCATATGACGGGAACCCGCTGGTCCCTAATCATTCCCGGCTGTACGAATGCAATCTTTATGCTGTTGATGATGAATGCTTTCTCACAGGTAGATCGTTCCTATGTAGAGGCGGCTGAGGTTGACGGCGCGGGGCATCTGAGCATCATGTTCCGGGTTATGTTGCCGCAGTGCAAAGGCATGGCGCTTGTGACCGCGGTAAACACAGCGATTATGAAATGGAATTCCTGGTTTGAGGCATCTATTTATGTGCCGAATCAGAAGGAACTCTGGCCGCTGCAGCTCTGGGTTAAGAGCATCACGGCGAGCTCGCAGGATTTCATGAAAGCGACGAATCCAAACTATGATAAAAACCTGCTCCAATATACCGTTATTGTCGCCGCGACAGCGCCGATTCTAATTGCGTTCCCATTCTTTATCAAGAGGCTGGAAAAAGGAATGGCAATGGGCGGTGTCAAGGGATAACGGAAGAAAAAATTTATTTAAAGATTCCGCGTGGAGCGATGCTGATTCCGATACTGCATCGGCGTCATCCCAAATTTCTTTTTAAAGACATTCTGGAAATAAGCCTGACTGGAAAAGCACAAGTAGGTGCTGATTTCCAGCAGGCTTTTTGTGCTGTAGGCAAGCAGACTTTTGGCTTCTTCTAATTTACATCTGGTGATATATGCCCCGATATTGATGCCAAGGTTTTTCTTGAAAATCTGTATGGTATAGGAGCTGCTTCTGTTAAGCTGCTTTGCAACGTCGGCGATACTGATTGGCTCATTCGTGTGTGTACGGATAAAATCCATAGCGATGAACAAATCTGTTGGAATGCCTTCCGGAATTTTATTGTCGTGTGCGCGGCGGCAGAAGTCAAGGAGCATCGTATATTGGAGCTGTTGAATTTCTTCGATGGAGTTCATGCTCTCGGCTTCCTGAATATAAAGATCCATTAGCTCATAGACCTGCTCGATATCGACGCCGCCCGGAATCGCGCCCATCATCCCGGCTTTGGTAGCCGTCCCGATAAAAATATTTTTGGCCTGACGTAAGGGCGTATTGGCAAGCGTGCCTTCGCGCAGACGGTTGTTGCTTTGCAGAAGGAAAGCCTCTAAATCCGCTACATTTCCTTTTTGGATGAGGGCATATAGGTTTTGCTCATAAAAATAAGTGTTGTGCAGGTTCAGGTTTTCTTTGTTGTTATAGGTATTTATAGTTTCTTCAGCCAAAAAAGATGTTTCCTGACCGTTTTGGAAGAAATGCTCCGTGATGGAAACCCGTTCCTGATTCAGTACATAATGCAGATAAACAAGATGATATAAAAACTGCGATGATGTAAGCTGTGGGATATTTTTCAAAAAGGCAGTGACAGCAGGGCGTGATTCCTTGGGAATCGCATTGTCGCGCAAAAAAAGATGACTCATGGCGTCGGTGACAGGAATCTCAGAAACCGGACCGATATCCAGGGTATAGCCGCCACCTTTCATGCGGATTCTGCCATACAACATGCCGGAAGCGTCCGCATGAAAATCAGGGTTTTTGTCAGAATTTTCAAAAACCGTAACGGGAAGAGGCTCTATATGCAATGCACTGTACATAGAAGAATAAATCTGTCTGCCTTCCTGGCAGCAGGTCAGCGGAATATGATGCGCCGCAAAATAGGTTTCGCAAAAATCAATCATCTCCATGGTCCTGTCCTCCACCTCATCATCTATTTTGAATTATTATATAATAATTTACAATATGAAACAAGATATTACATAAAGAAAATCCTTTGCTGCTTTATATTTATAAGAAATGGGTAGGCTGTCTACCTAATGATAGGAGGGTGAATATGGGATTTTCAAAAGACTTTTTATGGGGTGCGGCGACTGCAGCTTATCAGGTCGAAGGAGCATACGCAGATGACGGCAAAGGACCGGGAATCTGGGATGTGTTATCCGAGGGGCATGTTGTACATGGAGAGAATGGAAATATTTCTGCGGACCATTATCATCATTATAAAGAAGATGTTGCCCTTATGAAAGAAATTGGTTTAAAGTCGTATCGTTTTTCTGTCAGCTGGCCGCGGGTAATACCGGAAGAAGGAGTAGTCAATGAAAAGGGACTTGCATTTTATTCCTCTCTTGTGGATGAACTCTTAAATGCCGGAATCGAACCGATGGTTACGCTTTTCCACTGGAATCTGCCCATGTGGGCATATGAAAAGGGCGGTTGGCTCTGGGAAGGGATTTCTGACGTTTTTGCCGATTATGTAAAGATTGTCGTGGACGCGCTTTCAGACCGTGTGCAATATTGGATGACTATTAACGAACCACAGGCTTTCATCTGCGGTGGGTACTTAGGGGGTATACATGCGCCTTTTTTACAAATCATGGACAAAGTGCCGGAGCTGACAAAGAATACACTATACGCGCATGGAAAGGCTGTTTCTGTCATCCGTGCCAATGCCAGGAAAAAGCCGCTTATCGGGCTTGCTCCTACGGGCTCCTATTTCACACCCGAAGAGGATACCCCGGAGGCAATCGAAAAAGCAAGACAGTTGACTTATGATGAAACTATGCCGTTTGGAAGCGCATGGTGGATGGATCCGGTGCTTTTAGGCACGATTCCGAAAGGACAGCAGAATATTTTTACGGCAGAGGATATGAAGACGATATACCAGCCGCTGGATTTCTGTGGGTTTAATTTGTATAACTCGAATAATTACAACGACCCGTATGATGGAAGCAAAAATCCTCTGATACGTCCAGGCATTCCGCGTACAGCGATGGGATGGCCAATTACCCCGGAAGCTTTGTACTGGATTCCGCGGTTTCACTATGAGCGTTATCACTTGCCCATCCTGATTACGGAAAATGGCATGGCAAATACAGATTTTATCATGAGTGATGGTCAGGTTCACGACCCGCAGCGCATTGATTACATGCGGCGTTATCTTAAAGAAGTCAGGCGGGCAATAGATGACGGAATACCGGTCATAGGTTATCAATATTGGTCATTCATGGACAATTTTGAATGGGCGGACGGATACGATAAACGGTTTGGTTTGATTTATGTAGATTACGAGACTTTAAAGCGGACGCCGAAAGACTCTGCACGATTCTATGCAGAGGTTATCCGGACAAACGGAGAAAATTTATAGAAGACGAGGAGGCATAGGACAAATGAAAATTAGTGAAAATCTTTTAATTGGCGCTTCTACAGCAGCACATCAGGTAGAAGGAAACAATAGAAATAGTGACTGCTGGATTCTTGAAAATATGGAGCATAGCATGTGGGCTGAGCCATCAGGCATAGCGGATGACCATTATAACAGATATAAAGAGGATATCCAGCTTATGGCAAAGGCAGGATATCAGGCATACCGTTTTTCCATTGAATGGGCAAGAATTGAGCCAGAAATGGGAAAATATAGCGATGAGGAAATTCAACATTATAAAGAAGTGCTGCTTTGCTGTGAAAAACATAACATTATTCCGATTGTAACAATGCATCATTTCAGTTCCCCGGCGTGGCTGATGCAGCACGGCGGCTGGGAAAGCGAGAAAACGCCGGAATTATTTGCAAAGTATTGTGGGTATGTTGTGGAGAGGTTAGGGGCGCATATGCCATATATCTGTACAATCAATGAGGCAAATATGGGACTTCAGATAGCAAAACTGATGAAATATTATATGCCCACAGAATATAAGACAGAAGAAAAAACATCACATGGGACAGTCCAGGTTGGTATTAATACCGATTCCGAACAATTTATGGAAAGCTATATGAAGAGTGTTGGTGAGGCATTTCATACGAAGCCGGAAAATGTGCAGATTTTTATATCGGCAAGAAGTGAGCGGGGAGACCAGCTTGTGATGGAAGCACATATGAAAGCGAGGGATATGATTCGGAAAATCAGTCCAAATACGAAAGTTGGGATTACTTTCTCTTTATTTGATTATCAACCTGTTCCGGGTGGAGAAAGTCGAAGCGAAAAAGAATGGGAGGATGATTTTAAACATTATCTTCCTGCTATCAGAGATGATGACTTTTTCGGTCTGCAGAATTATACGCGGAAGTTTATTGGGAAAGACGGGGATTTGGAGCCGAAAGAGGGAGCAAGGCTTACTATGGCTGGGTATGAATTTTATCCAGAGGCGCTGGGACATGTCATCAGGCATGTGGCAGAAGATTGGAAGAAGCCGATTTTCATAACAGAGAATGGAATTGCTACGGAGGATGATAAAGAGCGCGTAGAGTATATTACGAAGGCGGTCAGGGGAGTCCAGGAATGTATCAATGAAGGGATTAATGTAAAAGGATACTTCCATTGGTCATTAATGGACAATTATGAATGGCAGGCAGGATATAAACAGACGTTTGGATTGATTGCTGTAGACCGGAATACAATGGAAAGGAAGCCAAAACCGAGTTTTTATTTTCTTGGGGATATTGCGCAGAAAAGAAAATTATAAATTACAATATGGTAAAAAATATTACAATACGAAAGATGATTTATGGACTATACTTGATTACACTATAGTAATGTAAAAATTGAAGGAGGGAACTTATACTTATGGGTAAAACAAAGGAACTAGGGCTTGATGCCAATGGTGTGCAGAAAGTTATGCGGGGGAAGGATTACGGCGCCGATATGTTAGGTCAGCTGGGTCTTGCCTTAATGAGTAATATTGTCGGACAGCTTACCTATTTTTATACTGACAAAGTGGGTGTAGCTGCCGGGGCAGTGGGTGTTGTCATGGCAATCGCAAAAGTCATCGATGCATTTACAGACGTTATCTGCGGTCATATCGTGGATAATTCCAGCGGCGGTGACAAGAAGTATTATAGATGGATGATTCGGATGGCTGTACCGGCTGCGGCAATTATGGTACTGCTCTTTACCGTACCGATTCAGGCGGGGCAGATTCCGGCGCTGATTTATGTATTGGTTACCAATGTACTTCTGACAGCAGTGCTTTATACTATGATTGCCACGCCTTATGCGGCGATTCAGATTGTCCGGTCGAAGAGTATGGAAGAGCGAACGAAGATGGGCGTATTCAGGGCAGTCGGAAGTTATGCTTCTGGAATGTTGGTAGTGCTTATGACGGTTCCGATTACAAATGCATTGGGCGGAGCGCAGAGCGCATGGGTTAAATATGGGGCGATGTTAGGTCTGATTATTCTGTTGTGCTTTCTGGTTTGTTACAATAATGGTCGTAAGGCAAAAATGGAGAATAGTGCAGATGTCTCAGCAGAAGTGGAAAATGAGGAAGAAGAAAAGGTTCCGTTTGGGGAAGCTATGGGGATACTTTTCCGTAATAAATATTGGGTCATGGTGCTTTTATTCAATTTAATTGTGTCTGTTACAAGTACGATTTCAGGCAGCTCGGCTACTTATTACTGCAAGTGGATTTTTGGAAATGATAATCTGGTGGCGGCAGCAGGGGCGTTTGGTATGCTTGGTACGGTTCTGGGATTTCTTATTTCGCAGCCCATGATTAAAAAATTGGGCGCCCAGAAATCCATCCTGTTCGGGCTTGCAGGGGCGGCGCTGTTTGCAGGAATAAGATGTCTGATGCCTTCCAGTTTCGTTATGTATGGGATAACCGGTGCGCTTGGAAGCTGTGTTCAGATTCCGCTTATGTGTCTATACGGCGTTATCTTAGGGTATGCAGTGGATTATAATGAATACAAGTCTGGTAAAAAAGTGGTTGCGATTTCATCCGGTGCAGTCAGCTTCGGTAACAAAGTCGGAAGCGGCGTGGGTTCTATTATATTATCAGCATGTCTGGCTCTCAGCGCTTATGATGCGACTTTAGAGGTGGCTACAGATTCTATGAGAGCAGGAATTTATGCCTTTTCCAATTATGTACCGGTCATTATTAATGTATTGATGTTTGTCATTTTCCTGAAATTCGATATTGAGAAGAAATTGCCGCAGATAAGAAAAGAAATGGAAGAAAGAAGAGCGCAGAAATAAGGCTTGCAAAAGGACTTATCATAATATTATAAACAGGCAGGAGAAAACCACATGGAACAATTTAAAATGCAGGAATTAACCTGGCAGGGAAAAGAGCCGGCGGGGTCACAGGCGCAGATAGATTTATCTGTTACCTTCAGAAAAGATGACATTTGTGTCAGTGTGAAGGGATTTTATGCCGGAAATAATACCTATAAGGCGCGCTTTTTACCCGAAAGTCCGGGGACGTGGCAATATGAAGCAAAGGGCTGCATTTCTGACGCCGGGCAGATTGAGGTACGCCCGGCGACGGAGAGGCATGGGCTTGTCAAGGCAGAGGAATGCCATTTCTGTTATCAGGATGGAACGCTTTTTTATCCCTTCGGCACTACGGTATATGCGCTGATTCATCAGGATGATGCGCTTATGGAGGAAACCATGCAGAGTCTGCAGAATGCCGCGTTTAACAAAGTCCGGTTTTGTGTTTTCCCCAAGCATTACGATTATAACCATAACGAACCGCCTTTTTATGCATTTGAGAAAGATGGGGAAGGAAAATGGGACGTAAACAGGCCATGCTATCCCTTCTGGGAGCGATTGGATACCATCGTTATGCGGATGGAAGAGATGGGGATTCAGGCGGATTTGATTCTGTTTCACCCTTATGACTGCTGGGGATTTTCCAAGCTGTCCAGGGAAGAGAATAAAGTATATCTGGACTACTTATTGAGAAGGCTTTCCGCCATGCCGAATGTGTGGTGGAGTCTTGCGAATGAGTATGATTTAAACTTGGAAAGAACATTGGAAGAATGGGAAGAACTGGAAGAGTATATTGCGGAAAATGATTCTTACGGGCATCTTCTGTCAAATCATAACTGTTGTGCTTTCTGGGATTTCTCAAGACCGGCTGTCACACATGCCTGCATACAGACCAAAATGCTGACCAGAATAGCCGAATGGAGGAAAAAATACCAGAAACCTATCGTCATTGATGAATGCTGTTATGAGGGAAATCTTTATTATCCCTGGGGAAGCATATCCGGCAGGGAGATGACCAACCGTTTCTGGCGGGTAGTAACAACCGGCGGATATTGTACGCATGGGGAAACGTTTCTGGATGAGAATGAGATTCTATGGTGGGCAAAGGGCGGTACGCTAAAAGGAGAAAGCCCCAGGCGAATTGCTTTCCTAAGAAGCATTGTGGAAGAATTGCCAGGACCAATTGAACCGATGGATAATCCACTGTATATGCTGCTGGAAGCGGCGTCTGCGGCAGAAAATTTAGATGATATATTAAAATATCTGCCGGAAATTGCGATTCCTTTTTTCAAAGCGTCTCTTCGTCTGGGCGAGGAACTCCGGGAGTATCAGCAGAGTGAATTTGTCTATAAAGGACACTGCAAAGATGACGCATTTCTGATTTTCTATGATTTACGCACCTGCGCTTTGGATACGCTGGAATTGCCGGAAAGCGGAAATTACCGGGTGGAATTGATTGATACCTGGGAGATGAAGCGTACATTATTATGTGAAAATGTATGCGGAAAAACAGAAATTACACTTCCGGGAAAAGAAGGAATGGCTGTTTTGGCAACAAGATTATCTTAGGCAGCAGCAATTGGAAATTGTAAATGATACGATACTACTGGGCAGGTTTTGGAAAAATGATATTTTAGAGAAGGGAGAACTATATGCAGTATACAATCAACAAGACGAATTACCACACATTTCAGAGAATAGAAGTGAATAAAATGCCGCCGCGGAGTTATTTTATTCCTTATCCAAACCGGAAAGAAGCCGATGCGGTTTCTGCAAAAGAGAAAAGATATAAATCTGAGAAAGTTGTCTGCCTGAATGGCGAATGGGATTTTAAATTTTATCCCATTCCCGCAGACCTGCCCGATAAGATAGAGACGGATACGATGCAGTTTGAGAAGCTGGATGTACCTTCCTGCTGGCAGTTTCGCGGGTATGCAAGACCATTCTATTTAAATGCCAGATATCAGTTTCCTTATAATCCGCCCCATATCCCGACGACGAATCAGGCGGAGAAATCCTTCTGCTGGCTAGGCTCGGACTATGGAATTAAACCCAGGTGGCAGGTTCCGAAAGAGGAATATAATTATGTGGGTGTATACCGGCATTTCTTTACGGTAGAAGATGTGGATAAGAATTATGTCATATCCTTTCTGGGGGTGGCAAGCTGTATTGATTTTTATCTCAACGGGCAGTTTGTGGGCTATTCGGAAGGTTCGCATAATACGGCGGAGTTTGATATTTCCAGTTATGTATTGGAAGGGGATAATGAAATCGTCGCCGTGGTACATAGGTGGTGCACCGGCACTTATCTGGAGTGTCAGGATATGTTCAGAAACAACGGTATTTTCAGGGACGTCCTGCTTAGAATCAATGAAAAAACGGATATCTGGGATGTGGACTTCCAACCTAAAAAGCAGGGGGATGGAACATACTTTCTACAGATGGAAGCATCTCTCTATTCTGACACAGATGTCACTTTTGTGCTGGAAGGTCATGGAATCAAAGAGACGATAACGGTTTCTTCCGATGGCAAAAAGGCGAAAGCCACTTTCAAACAGCTTCAGGTAAAGGAGTGGAACGCAGAGTATCCTACGCTGTATAACCTGTACTGCGAGACGAAAACAGCCTGTATCAAGACCCGGATTGGATTTAAAACAATAGAGATTCAGGGCGATGTATTTCTGATTAACGGAAAGAAAGTCAAACTTCATGGCGTGAATCATCACGATACCAACTGTAAAAACGGCTATACAATGACTCCGGATGAAATTGAGCAGGACGTGAAGCTATGTAAGGAATACAATATCGATACGGTCAGGACGTCTCATTATCCGCCTGATCCGCTGATGCTGGAGCTTTGCGATGAATTGGGAGTTTATGTGGTGGATGAAGCCGATGTGGAAACGCATGGGACATTTGCTCACAAACTGCCGCCCAGCTATAATCATCTCAGCAATAATCCGGCGTGGGAGGTTTATTTCATGGACCGTATCCGCAGACTGTACCAGCGCGATAAACTGCATTCGTCTATTATCATGTGGAGCCTTGGGAACGAGTCCGGCGGTTGTTATAATACAGACCGCATGTATCAGTATCTGAAAAAACATACGGATATCCCAGTTCATTATGAGAGTGCAATTCATTGTAAGAGAGTCGCTTATGATGTAGGCAGCGAGATGTATCCAGAGGTAGCAAAAGTCCGTATGGTGGGTGAAAAGAAGCGGAAAGAAAAACAGTTTTGCGACAGACCCTACTTTTTGTGTGAATATGCTCATGCAATGGGCGTGGGACCGGGAGACGCCGAGGCGTATTGGAAAGAAATCTACCGCTATGATAACCTGATGGGCGGATGCGTCTGGGAAATGATTGACCATGCCGTACTTCATGAGGATGGGAATTATACTTATGGCGGAGATCATGGTGAATGGGCACATGATAGTAATTTCTGTGTGGATGGAATGTTTTACCCGGATAGGAGACCGTCCACCGGAGCCAAAATTATGCGGTTTATTTACCGTCCGATTCGTGTGACGCATCTACAGGGAGATAGCTATGAGCTGTTCAATACGACCGCCTTTTCTCCGGGTAAGAGATATCGTCTGGAATGTAGGTGGAATGATGGCAGCAGCACGCAGATTATCCCGGATACAGAGCCGTTATCCAAGACGCAGATACAGATAGCGCCGCCTAAGACAGACAATGGGGAATGGCTGCTTACAGTAATTACCTATGATACCGAGACAGAAAGGGAAGCAGCCAGAGAGCAGATAGAGGTAAAATCATGCCTTCCGTCAGAAACGGAAATTACAAAGACTGCAGCGTTTCCAGATTATTTTGGATATGAGAGCAGAGGAATGCAATTAAGCCTTGGCGATGGCGGAGCGCTCCCAGGCGAACCCTATACCATTCTGTTCCGTGCGCCTACAGACAATGATAAAGACTTTTTCCTAAAAAGCTGTATGGATCCTTTTATGAATCAGAAGGAAGAAATCGTTTCTGAGGAAAAGAAAGAAGGCGTCATAAACCGGGTAACACGGATTACTTGTGACAAACATGTCTTTACCTGTACGGATTGTTATGAAGCTTGCGAGGAAGGGATTCTGGTAACAAGTACGCTCCATTGTGAAAAAGGAAAAGGCTATGTCCCAAGGTTTGGGAAAGCTTTCCGGCTGGAGGAAAGTTTCGACGATGTTTTCTATATAGGAAGAAACGGGGAATCCTATGCGGATATGAAAGAGCAGTTCCAGGTTGAGGAAGTTTCCTGTAAAGTAGCGGATATGACAGAGCCCAATATTCGCCCGCAGGAAAGCGGAAACCGCTGCGACTGCCGGATGGTGCGGTTGAGCGATGGGAAGTGTAATGTTACGATTCAGGCGGTAGAAAAGCCTTTCGAGCTGGGAATAAAGCCGTATAGCGATAGGGAGCTTCTTGGGATGAAGCATCAGAAAGATGAGAAAAGGACGGGGACTTATGTGACGATTTCGGCATTTCAGATGGGAATCGGGACAGGGATATGCGGACCTAAGACAGCGAAAGAGTATTGTTATCCGGTGGATAGGGATTATACTTTAAAATTCTTGGTGAAAGTGAAAAGATAGTATTGTGATGGTGATGGTATTTGGCGGGGGCGGCAGGGCAGACAAAAAATCCTGCGAAGGCGCGCTCTCGCTCCGTGAAAAACGCAGCGGTACTAAGCTTAAAAGCCGCGGAAGCGGCTTTTTCGCTAAGTGCCGGCGTTTTTCAAGGGCCTTTGCAGGATTTTTTGTCTGCCCTGCCTGGGTTCGACAAGAAAAAACTTTCAGCTCTTACTCTAGATATTTCCCTGCCTGATAAATCGAAAAGTTGAAGTCCCGAACGTGCATTTTGTCCCATTTAGTGGAAATTTTATGGTAATAAGAGGAAAAAGAGGTATTTTCTATGGAGTCTGTTTCCTCGGATAGATAGGGATTGAGGGTTTTGTTTAAAATGATGGGGGCGGCGTCGGCGGACAGGCGGGTGAGGTAGCGTTCGCTGTCATAGACGTCGTAGCTGTCTAGGTAAGCGGTGTGCGCAGGGGTTAAGTTGTAGCGTGCAATCCAGTAATCCGGGTGGGAAAAGGATAATCCGATATAAAAGACGGCGGTGATGGCAACGCTGTAAAAGAAGAGCGGGAAGCGTTGGAAGTAAATATAAACCGTAATACCGACCATCAGCAGGAAAATCACGGCAAGCGCCCATAGTACGAAAATCCGCAGGAAAGTCAGGTTGTATCTGGCGATATACATGAACATCCGCAGCGCGCTTGATAAAATCATGATGAAAGTGCATCCGCTGATAATGGTAAGCGTGATTTTCAGAATGATATTTTCCTTAAAATAGGCGATACAAAACAACACAAGGATTAAGTTTAAGATGCAGACAATCAGCAGTTGGAAAAATCCCTGTCTGGCATATGCGGAATAGGTGTAGCCTTCGGGAAGCTGCATATTGCCGATGAAAAGGTAGAGAATCTGTATCATGCTGAAAAAGAGATAAACAAGGCAGAGCATTCCGTTTACCGTAATCGCGATAACCGGTTCTAAGGTGTTCTTCCTGGTAACGGTTTCCGGCACACTCTTTTTACAGAGCGCGGATAGGAAAGCGTAAGAAAGAATAAGAACCATGAAGAAAAGGAAAACGATTCCGAAAATCGTACGAAACGAAAAATCGAATGAAAATAAATCTTCTACAATATTTCTAAAGACTACGTCTGCGCCGCATAAAAGAAAGATTATGACGGCCAGAACCGGTATTGCGATGGCGACGCCAAGTAGAATATAGGCAAAATAGTTTTTCTGGTCCGTTTTTTTCTCTTTTTGCGCATCAAAAAAAGAAGTCAGGTCGATTAAGGGGCTGAAAATGCAGAGCAGGGCGCCCCCGATAGTCTGAAAAATCGCCCGGATATATTTGGGGAAATTCCATTCGCTGTCTTGGTAGACTGTATGCAGTATAAGAATAAACGTCAGGACGAAAATGCAGAGTTTATTCATCAGCAGAATCGGCGTAGAATCGGTGCAGCAGTTGGAGATGCCGAGCAGTACGACGCTAATCAGATAGAAGAGACTGTCTTTTTTGTAGGGAACCCCTAACTTTTTCATAGATAAGAAGAAATAGCAAAGGGTTCCGGCGACGAAAAAAGGGTAAGTAATGCCGGAAGCGTTCTTATAAAGGCAGAATGTGTAAAAAAGAGCGTAAATGGCGCTTGCCGTTCCAAAAAAGGAAAACTGGCTTTTCATGCGCCTGGTCATGGGGGGTTCTTCATTCGATGCATTCTGCGTCTGTGCCGAGTTCTGCGGTGTGGGCGGGTAGTATGGGTATTGGCTGTTATAGGGATTGGGTTGTGGGTTATTTTGGTTTAAGTCTAGGTTTTGATTTTGGTTAGTCATGGTCTTTTTCTCCTTTCGGTGAATCTTCTACATATTGGATGATGTCGCCGGGCTGGCAGTCCAGCGCGCGGCAGATGGCTTCCAGTGTGGAAAAACGGATAGCCTTTGCTTTATTATTTTTTAGAATGGAAAGATTGGCGAGGGTAATGTCTACTTCGCCTGCCAGCTCGGTCAGACTTTTTTTACGCATAGCCATCATAACGTCCAGATTGATTATAATTGCCATTTTGGTTTCCCCCTGTTATATGGTCAAGTCGTTTTCCAGTTTGTAAGTGACGGCTTTGTCAAATACCTGGGAAAGGACTTTGCTGAACAGCCCCGCGATGACGAAAACCAGAATCAGAATCAATACGGCGGGCGTGATATAAATGAAGAGCCGGCACGCCATGATAACCGCTATGAAAAAACTGTAAACGCTCATTTTCTCAAGACTTTTCACATTTTCCCGGATGAAGCAGTCATCTTTTAAAACAGAGAGAAACATTTTGCGCAGCTCATGGATAATCAAGACTGCGAAGATGCCCGCGAGGAAAAAGACGACGAGCAGGGAGTAATAATTTCCCCGGAAGTAGGAATTGTACTTTCCGTAAATCCTGATGCTAAGGGGCAGCGTGAGGGTGACGAGAATGCCGGAATAGAACATGAAGTCCAGCAGGTATTTCGTAAATAAGGTGAGTTTATCTTTCATATGGTAAAGTTCTCCTTTTCCATCAATGTGTGCAAACTGTATTCCTATGTCTGCAAATTGCAAGGTATCGTTTGCCTTTTCCATAATATAACACGAGAGAATATGAATGTCAATAAATATTTATCGAAAATCAATAAATTTTTACTAAGATACGATAATAGCATAAAAAATAACCAAGAAAAGGGGGCGAAAAATAGAAAATTTAACCATAATTACAGCAAAAAATACCATATATGAAAAAAATTTAGAAGATTTTCATAAAAAGTTTGAACAATTAACCGTTAGGGTTTATAATGAAAATGAACGGACAATCAGGGATTGTACAATACTATAAGAGCTAGGAGGCATAAGTATGACTGAGAGACAGTATAAGAGAGCGAACGGTACAGTATTTCCCGTGTTGCTGATTATCCTTGGGTACATTGCCGTATCCATGTTATTATGGGCTAATTCTGCGGGAGCTACCTGGCGGACGTGGACGCAGCTTGTGGCGGCTGTAATTGGGATTATTGTGAGTATCGCTGCTTTCGTTACGGCGAGAACGAAAAAGATATGTGGAATTATTATGTTAGGAAGCGCTACCTGCGTATACGGAATTGTCAGTCTGATTGGTACGACGACAGGTACATGGACTTATGCGCTGCCGGTTTTATTTACGGCGATGGCATTTCTGAATTTGAGACTTATCGTCTGTGGTAATATTTTTACGATTGCCGTAACTGCAATCAGGCTCGTTATGGCAGTAGGCGCCAAGAATGACGCCGCCATGATGGATTTGGTTATTGCAGTTGTTACGCTGTGTCTTGCGGCGTTTGCATCCATCCGCGCTGTTATGTTGTTGATTCGTTTCAATAAGGAAAATATGGACAGTGTCCGTGAAGCAGCGGAAAAACAGGAAGAAAACAATAAGAAGATGACGCTTGTAGCGGAAACCATTGCGGAGCATTTTGAAAACGCGATGGAAATGCTTGAGAATCTGAAAAACAGTATCGATACCAGTAATTTTGCTATGGGGAATATCGTGGACAGTACGGAAAGCACGGCGGAAGCGATTCAGAATCAGGCGGCGATGTGCGCTGATATCCAAGATAGTATGGATAGGGCGGAAGAGGGAACCAAGAAAATGTTGGAAGTTTCCCATAGTACGAATGTCATGGTGGACGAGGGTTCTAGCGTTGTAAAAGAGCTGAAAGAACAGGCACAGAACGTGGAAGCGGCAAGCGATATTACGGTGAAAGTAATCGAAAGCCTCACCGCGAAAGTAGGGGAAGTACAGAGTTTCGTAGGAGCGATTTTAAGTATATCCAACCAGACCAACCTGCTTGCATTGAACGCATCTATCGAGGCGGCGCGTGCCGGGGAAGCAGGAAAAGGTTTTGCGGTCGTTGCAGAAGAAATCAGGCAGTTGTCAGAGCAGACCAAGGAAGCTTCCAATAATATTACGCATATCATAGGCGAGCTGAATGAAGATACAAAACGCGCGAATGAAAGTATTGAAAATTCGGCGGCTTCCGTAACCAGACAGAATGAGCTGATTGAGAATACAAAAGAGAAATTTGAGAAAGTAAATGAAGAAGTGGCAGAGTTGGCGGAGAACATCGAAAATGTAGAGCGGATTATCGAAGATATTTTACATTCTACCAGCACGATTACCGACAATATTTCACAATTGTCTGCAACGAGCGAAGAAGTGGCGGCTTCCTCTACCGAAAGTATGAGTGCGTTTGCAAAGACGACGGAGGATATGACGAATACCAAGAAGATTCTGGAAAGTATTTATACGCTGGCGCAGGATTTGAAGCAGACGACGTAGAGACGGATTACATGAGTATCATGGTGTATTTGCAATGAGGTGAAGGTTAAGAAGAATATAGAGGGAAAAGGATTGCGTAGGGGGCAGTCCTTTTCTTTTGTGTGGGATTTCTTTAAACTTTTCCTGCTTTTTTAACGTTATTTATAATAGAGAGGAAGCAATAGCGTCCGATACGGCTTGCAAGAGGAAAATTAAGTGACAGACAGAGAACTCATCCGAAAAGTTCATAATGGCAGTAAAGAAGCGTTAACAATGATTGTGCAGAAGTATTATGATGAAATTTATCGTTTTTGCTTCTTTCTGACCGGGCAGGAAACGGACTCTTATGATATTACGCAAGAGGTATTCCTGAAGTTTATCAGGTATGCGGATTCTTATCAGTATAAGAATCTGAAAGGATATCTGCTGATTATTGCGCGCAATTTATGTTACGACTTTTTCCGGCATAAAAAGGACGTTCTCTCGATGGAAGAGATTGTAGAGACAGGAGAGGAAGATAGAGGGCTGAAGCTGGCGGAAGAGAAGATGCTGCTGCAGAAGGCGCTTATGGAAATTGCGCCACAGCAGAGGGAAGTCGTTATTTTACGGATTTATGAGGAGCTTCCTTTCCGGGAAATCGCGAAGATGCTGGGCTGCAATCTTTCCACAGTGAAATCCCGGTATCGGTTAGGGATAGAGAAATTGAAGCGGCTGCTTTAGCGGAGCGGACTGGCAGAAAAGGCAGCAGTAGTTAACAGTAGTCAGAAAGAGTTGTCATGCGGCGTAGTATTAGTTTTTCATATAGGAAATTGCTTGCGCGATTTTCTTGTCAGTGTAGGAGGGGCATGGTGCAAAAGGAAGAGAGATATATACGGGATAGGTTTCTGACGTCCTGTCAGACAGTGCATATTGATGACCGGAAAAAAGAAGATTCATTATCGTTATTACAATCTAAAATAAACGAAAAGAAAATCCGTATGCTGCGTAACAGGAAACAAATCCTGATAAGCCAGATGCGGTATATGGATAAATCCACATTTGTCGTTCATTTGTTGTTATGTATTGTCCTGCTGCTTTTTGCGGGTATTATGCAGTTTTATAAGGTGGAAAAAGAAGACGTTATTCTGTTTTCCATGATACTATCCATTGTTCTTGCAGTGGTGTCTATTATGGGGGTTGGCCGCATTTTCGGTTCGGGGATTGCGGAGCTGAGTGAGAGCTGCTATTTCAATGTAAAGCAGATTGTGGCGTTTCAGTTTGCACTATCGGGTATCGTCAATCTCGTGGTTTTATCCTGCGGAATCCTTTTTATCGGATTGCAATGGAAAATCCATCTGCTGCAAATCGGGCTCTATATTCTTGTGCCGTTTATCGCCGCGCAGTGCTGCTGTCTGAGGATTCTGCTCTGGGAGCTGGGACGGCGAAACGTTTATGTCCTAATGATGGCGGGCATGTTTCTTATGATTTTGCAAATGATACTGGCGCAGATACCGGTGTTATACCAAATCACATCGCTTGCCCTATGGGGGATTGCGCTTGCGGTCGGTATCTTATTATTCGGATGGCAGCTAAAAGCATTGTTCCGGGGAATTGAAAAGGGGGAAATGATATGCATGAATTAGAATTGATAGACGTGGTAAAAAGTTACAAAGACAAAACGGCGGTGCAAGAGACGAATCTGAAGCTGACCAATGGCATCTATGGTTTAATGGGTGAAAACGGCGCGGGCAAGACGACTCTCATGAGAATGATTTGCGGCATTCTGGAGCCGACCCAGGGGAATATTTTGTGCGATGGTATACGGATTAGGCAAATGGGCGGTGAGTATCGCAGTCTTCTGGGATATCTGCCGCAGGATTTCGGATACTATGAAGATTTCAGCGCCTATCGTTTTCTATATTATATGGCGGCGTTAAAAGCCCTTCCCGAAGACTATGCCCGGACGAGAATCGAGGAATTGTTGGAAGTGGTGGATTTAGCGTCTGTAAAAGATAAAAAGTTGAAAACCTTTTCCGGCGGTATGCTCAGACGAATCGGCATTGCGCAGGCGCTGTTGAATAATCCCGAAATCCTGATTCTGGATGAGCCGACTTCCGGGCTGGATCCGAAAGAGAGGGTCCGCTTCCGAAATATCATCAGCTCCCTTGGGAAAGACCGCATCATTATTCTATCGACGCATATCGTATCCGATGTGGAATATATTGCCGATAGAATCCTGATTATGAAAGATGGAAGAATCATACAGGAAGGAACGGAAAAGCAGTTGGCAGAAGGGGTCAAAGACTGTATCTGGAAATGTCTTGTCTCTGAAAAAGAGGCGGAGCGGCTGAATGGAAAATATGTTATCAGCAATTTGAAAAATCACGGCGAACAGGTGGAGCTGCGCATCGTATCGACAGAAAAACCGACGCAGGACGCCCAAAGGCTGGAGGCGTCGCTTGAGGATATTTACTTGTATTATGTGCAGAATGAGCAGAGTTAAGGATACCGAAATTGAAAAAAATCAAAATCGGTCGCGTTAACTTGTAAATAAGCGCAACGATGATAAGGAATGAAGATTGTATAAGGATATGAAGATGGGGGATAAGAACATGAGACTATACCGGCTAGAGTTATATAAGCTCTGTCACCGGAAAATTTTTGTGATAGGGGTATTGAGTTTAATTTTGATATTGGGGTTTTCTGCGTGGTTGAATATTACGGGAGAAAGGGCGAGGGTAGATGGCGTCGATTATAGCGGATATCAGGCGATAAAGATAAATCGACAGATTACAGAAGAGTTTGCAGGAGTTTTAACCGATGAGAAAGTGGATAAAATTGTGGAAAAATACGGATTTCCACAGGAAGTTGTGGCGGGGTATGGATACTTTCGGGATGGCAATTTTCTAAATACTTTTGTATCGAAGTATTTATCGGACGGTTATTTTTATCACTGGGATAATTATCAGATAGCCACTCATACTTATCCGATTGCAGATACGGAGCTCGGGGAAGTGCGAAAGCATACCGGCAAAGAAATTATTCTGGAATATAGCGATGGATGGGCGGCGCTCTTAGATATGCTGGGAATAGGACTGATATGTGCGTGCATCGTGGTTTTCATCTGTGTTTCAGCAGTCTTTTCGACGGAAGGGCAGCTAAAGATGCTGCCCCTTCTTTTCACCACCAAAGAGGGCAAGAGGAAAGATATTTTTGCAAAAATGGCGGCGGCGTTTGTCGTATCTATAGGTATCTTGCTGGGAGTTGTTTTCTTTTGTTTTCTTACCTGCGCTGCAGTTTATGGTCTCGACGGGGCGGACTGCTTCATTGGAATTACGAAGGAATGTCAGTATATTACAGCGGTGGAGTGGTCGGCTACCACATTAAGCGTAAAAGAGTTTATCACGATTGTACTGATACGGAGTCTGGTGGGAGTTTTGCTGCTCTGTGCCACGACGGTTTATTTATCCGCCCGCGCCCGCAGCACGTTTCATGCGGTGATATCTTCCGCAATCTGTTTCGGGGCGCCAATTCTTGTCTGGCTTATGTTTTCCGGCATCCATTCCCTGTTTGGGTGGATTATCCAGTGGCTGATTTATGCGACGCCGCTTTATCTGGTTATGTACAATTCCTTATATGACATTTTCCGTAGCTGGACTTTCTATATGTGGATAGAGGCAGCAGACATCCTTTTTCTTCTGATTGGTGCGTTTGGCAGGTATCGGAGGCAGCAGGCGGGGTAGGAATTGGCGAAAAGGGACAATCGAAAGGAAGCAGCCAGCGCACGATGTTTGATGTTATGGGTGGATGAATAGAGGAGCAGGGGAAATTATCATATGAGATTATATAAGATGGAATTATACAAGCTTTGTCATCGGAAGGTTTTTATCATAGGAGCGGTATGTATTCTGGGTATCCTATTATCTGCATTCTGGATACATGTAATGGATGAAGAATCGACGGTTGACGGGACGAGACGCCAGGGTTTGCCGGCAGTGCGGATGAACAGAGAGATTACAGAAGAATATAAAGGTGCGCTGACGGATGAAAAAGCAGAACAAATCATAGCAAGATACGGATTTCCAGACAAACGCGAAGAGGGATGGAATTATTTCAGGAACGCTAATTTTCTGAATCAGTTTGTAATGGATTATTTGTCGGACGGCTACATGTATAGTTACGACGATTACCGGGTAGGAAGCCGTGTCTATTCGATTGCAGATACAGGGTTGGGCGCGGTGCAGGAATATACCGGAAAAGAAATCATTCTGGAATATTATCGCGGTTGGAGCGTCTTTCTGGATATCTTTACGCTGGGAATGATTCTTAGCGAAATATTACTATTGTTTACGATTTCTGCTGTTTTTGCGGATGAGGGACAGAAGAAAATGCTGCCCTTATTGTTTACTGCCAAAGAGGGCAAAAAGAAAGATACCATTGCCAAGATAGGCGCGGCTTTTACGGTGGCGGCGGGCGTCTGGGCTTGCGTTTTCATTCTCACATTGTTTCTATGCGGTACGGTTTATGGATTTGACGGGTTAAATTGTTATAATGGAATGGCGGTTAGTTATTTGATGCCTATGCCGGACAGGATAATCCCCATGTATGTTTATGTTATGATGGTGTTAGTTCTGAGTTTGTTTGGAATCCTTTCTTTGTGTGCGGCGACGCTATGCCTTTCCGCATATTGTAAAGGCAGCTTCCACGCGGTAACGGCGGCGGCAGTCTGCTGGGGCGCACCCTTTCTGCTGATGCTGTTTACCAACGGATTCAACGGAATTTTCAAGGTATTGTCGGCGGCGCCAATTTTTATGGTGCTATATGAAATTGTGGATAAAATTTATGACGTATGGCTTATGCCGATTGGGATTTCAGTTGCCGTGATTGCCGGGTGTATTTGTAAGGGGTATGGGAGGTATGAGAGGCAGCAGGGGTGAAAGGAAGGAAATCACAGTAAATCAGGCAACAGCTCCTTTTCCTGCTTCCAGTGACGATGAGTGATACATCTGGCTATTAATAAGGGTTTTAAATATCATTTGAAATCATCAATAACTATACATTTCAGTTCGTTAAACTGACGTAACTGTTTGTCATTTGTGAGGAACAGGTCACATTGCTGCAGACAGGCAGTAGCAAGTTGCAAACAGTCCATAGTTTTAAAATCTTTGTATTCAGCGCGTATTCGTGCAGCTTTTTTAGCTATGCTAATATCAATTGGCTGTATCTGTATATTGCAGTCTGATAAAAATTCAAAGAAAACATTTATCTTTTCTGTATTCCCGGTTTTGTATGGCTGGGTTAGGTATTCTGTACATGTGATTGTTGATGTTACCATAGAGCATTTATCGTCTATGAGTTTTTCAAAAATTTGTTTCACTTTTTCAGCATAATTTATGTCTGCATCAAGAAAATAAATAATAGGGGTGGTGTCTAAAAAGATTGTTTTATATTCTGTCACTGTCTCGCATCCCCCTTATATAATCCTGAGCATCTGTATGGAACATTTTCTCACCCCTGCCCATGTATTTTTCCAGATCTATTTTTTTATCGGGGTCGCTTGGCATATCCAGAATGGTTACGATAACTTCCTGTCCAGTGTTCAAGTTGATGTCTTCATTTATCACGATATGATTTCCATTATAGTACCCTTTGACTGCTGCTAACATATAAATTGCTCCTTTCTTTTATGTATTGTATGTTATCAGATTATATTATATCCAAAATCCCGTTGTTTGTATAGTAGGTTGATTTTTAGTTTTTTTCTTTTGCTTATAGAAGAAAATACCCATAGTTTCTGGTTGTCATACCATGTCTAAGAATGATACAATATTCGTACAGAAATAAGCGGCTTTGTGATTATCGTTATAGAGCCAGGAAAAGAATCCGGAGCTGTATGCAATAGATTTACAAAGGAGGCGGGAGAATGAGTAATTTTACCTTCCTTGAAGCACGTTGGAGCGATTTGGCAAGATTGGGAGATCTGGCGGAAAAATATGTTTATTCAGACCCGAATACATCTATTATCAAGCAGGGAATGTTAGCGGAAGTAATGGTCAAATATATGCTTGCTTATGACGGCATCAAAGAGCCTGAATATGACAATACCCATGCAAACCAGATTCGGCTGCTAAAGAAGAATGACTTATTGCCACATGAGATAGACAATACATTATATATTTTGCGAAAAGACCGTAATAATGCGGCGCATAATGGAGCGGATGAGGGCGAAAAAGCATTAAATAATCTGCCGCTATTATATGAACTCTGCGTATGGTATATGCAGACATATGGGGATTATCATTATAATCCTGTAGAGTATGTGCGGCCGGTAGATATTACAATTAGTCTGGATGAATTGGAAAAAGAAAATCGTGAACTGGAAGAACGTAATCAGACATTGTTTGTTGAACTACAGCAGATCCAGGAGAACGGAAAATTTGACAATGCCAGAAGAGCCATCGCCTACAAGAAAGCGATGAATGTAAAACTCTCAGAAGCGCAGACGAGGGAATTGATTGACGAACAGCTTCGTAAAGTTGGCTGGGAAGCGGATACTGAAAAAATCCGTTATTCTAAGGGAGTCCGTCCGGTGAAAGGTAAGAATCTTGCGATTGCGGAATGGCCTACGGATTCTATGACAGGAAATGGCGGATATGCAGATTATGCACTTTTCATTGGCGATAAAATGGTGGGCATTATTGAAGCGAAGAGAAAACATAAGAATGTATCTTCGGTACTGGACGGACAGTGTAAAGAGTATGCAAGGAAGATTAAGGCGGAACACGAAAAATATGTGTTGAAACAGTACGGCGAATATAAAGTCCCGTTTCTTTTTGCAACCAATGGCAGGGATTATATCAAACAATATGAAGAAATGTCGGGAATCTGGTTTTTAGATACGAGGCAGCAGTTTCCTACATCAAAAGCTTTAGCAGGATGGCCGAGTCCGCAGGGGATAGAGCAGGATTTGGAAAGAGATACCATGCAGGCGGATAAAAAACTTGCCGCTACAGGGTATGAGTTGTTACAGGATCCGAATGGATTAGGCTTGCGCTATTATCAGGTCGAGGCAGTCAGGGCAGCCGAGAAAGCGATTGCGGAACATAAAAATACAGTGCTGCTTGCTATGGCGACGGGAACTGGAAAGACACGGACGGTTCTTGGTATGATTTATCGTTTTTTATCTGCTAAGCGGTTTAAACGGATTTTATATCTGGTTGACAGGGCGGCGCTTGGCGAGCAGACAATGGATACGTTTCAAGAGGTAAAACTGGAAGATTTAAAAACACTGAATCAGTTATATGATATAAAAGATTTAGGGGAAAAGGAATTTGAAAAAGATACGCGCGTCCATATTGCCACGGTCCAAAGTCTGGTAAAACGCATTCTTTACAAGGAATCGGACGTCAGTATAGGGGTGTCGGACTATGACTGTATTATCGTGGACGAGGCGCATCGAGGATATATTTTGGATAAAGAAATGAGTGAGGACGAAGCGGTTTATCGTAATCAGGATGATTTCCGCAGCAAGTATAGGGCGGTGATTGATTATTTTGATGCGGTTAAAATTGCGCTTACCGCCACGCCTGCGCTCCATACTACGGAGATATTTGGGAAACCGGTATATTCTTATGATTATCGTACAGCAGTAGTGGACGGGTATCTGGTAGACCATGACGCGCCGCATATCATTAAGACGAAACTTAGTGAAGAGGGAATTGTATTTGAAGCGGGGAGTACTGCGCCAATCTATGACCCTGTAACCAATACGATTATTAATAGTGATGAGCTGGAAGATGATTTAAAATTTGAGGTGGAAGATTTCAACAAAAAAGTCGTGACAAAGAGTTTCAATGAAACTGTCTTAGCTGAAATCGCGAGGGATATTGACCCGAACGAAAAGGGTAAGACTCTTATTTTTGCAGTTGACGACGCCCACGCGGATATGATTACGAGAATCTTGAAAGATTATTATACCCAGCAGGGAATCAGTGAAGAAGCTGTTATGAAGATTACCGGCTCCATTGAAAACGGCAATCCCGTAAAAATCAAAGAAGCAATCAGACGGTTTAAGAATGAAACATTTCCCAATATTGTCGTAACGGTGGATTTACTGACCACAGGCATTGATGTGGAAGAAATTGTAAATGTAGTATTTTTACGCAGAATCCGTTCCCGCATTTTATTTGAGCAGATGCTTGGACGGGCCACCCGGCTGTGCCCGGAGATTGGCAAAACGCATTTTGAGATTTACGATGCGGTGGGGGTCTATCAGGCATTAGAAGCCGTTTCCACCATGAAACCTGTGGTAGTAAATCAGACGGTAACTTTTGATGATTTAATAGATGGCATGGATAATCTGGAAAGCGACAGGGCAAGGCAGAATCAGATAGAGATGATTATTGCTAAAATTTTAAGAAATAAAAATAAGATGCCGGAGGAGTTTCGGGAACAGTTTCAATCACTGTCCGGCGGAGAAACGCCGGAAAGTTTTGCAGATGCGCTTCGCAATATGCCGACTGACCAAGCAGTGGAAACCGTGAAAAAGAATCGTGCTGCTTTTGCTTATGTGCGGGAGATTCATCAGGAAAGACCCAAGTTTATCAGCAATGCACAGGATGAATTAATCAGTCATGAGAGAGGTTACGGGGGCGCCACAAAACCGGAGGATTATCTGAAAGAGTTCCATGATTTTATAGAGAACCATATCAATGAAATTGCGGCGCTTAATATTGTGGCAACCAGACCGAAAGAGTTGACAAGGCAGTCACTAAGAGAACTGAAATTGATTCTAGATAGGCATAATTTCAGTGAAACAAAACTTCAGACCGCATGGAAACAGATGACGAATGAGGATATTGCCGCGGATATTATCAGTTTTATCCGTCAGAGGAGTCTGGGAGATGCCTTAATCAGCAAAGAAGAACGGATTCACTGCGCGATTATGAAAACAAAAGCGGCGCACCCGGAGCTAAGCCGGGTACAGCTTAACTGGCTGGAGCGGATAGAAGCATATCTGATAAAGGAAGTCGTGTTGAATAAAGAATCTTTTGACGCGCCGCAGTTTCAGATTAAAGGCGGCTATGCAGCGGTTGATAAAGCATTTGGAAATAAACTGGACGTTATCATTGATGAGATTAATAACCATATGTATACTGCATAAGAAAAACGTGAGAAAGGCATGGGATTAGTATGACAAATGCAGAAATTGTAGCAAAATTGTGGAATCTTTGTAATGTACTTCGGGATGATGGAATTACTTATCATCAATATGTAACGGAGCTGACCTATATTTTGTTTTTGAAAATGGCAAAGGAAACCGGTACGGAAAAAAATATTCCAACCGATTACCGCTGGGATGAATTAAAAATCAAGGAAGGTATGGAATTAAAACGGTTTTATGAAGAACTCCTTAGAGAACTTGGCGAAAACTGTACCGGACGTGTACAGGAAATTTATCAGGGCGCAAGAAGCAATATTGAGGAACCTGCAAATTTAAAGAAAATCATTACGAATATTGATGAGCTGGATTGGTATTCGGCAAAAGAGGAAGGGCTTGGCAATCTGTATGAGGGATTGCTTGAAAAAAATGCGAGTGAAAAGAAATCAGGAGCCGGGCAGTATTTTACCCCAAGAGTGCTGATTGATGTTATGACAGAGCTGATTGCACCGCGGCCGGGCGAAAGATGTAATGATCCGGCGTGCGGCACTTTTGGCTTTATGATTGCTGCTGACCGCTATGTAAAAGAACATACTAACGACTGGATGGACTTGACACAGGAAGAAGCGGCATTTGAACAAAAAGAAGCATTTACCGGGGCGGAGCTGGTGCACGAAACACACAGGCTGGCATTGATGAATGCAATGCTTCATGATATTGAGGGAAAAATTTATCTATGCGATACACTTTCCAATCAGGGCAAGGTGATGAATGGATTTGACGTGGTGCTTACGAATCCGCCGTTTGGAACGAAGAAAGGCGGCGAGCGGGCGAATCGGGATGACTTTACCTATCAGACAAGCAATAAACAGCTTAACTTTTTACAGCATATTTATCGTTCCTTAAAGGCGGACGGTAAAGCGAGGGCGGCAGTTGTGCTGCCGGATAATGTATTGTTTGCGGACGGTGAAGGCGAGCGGATTCGGGCTGACCTTATGGATAAATGTAATCTGCATACGATACTTCGCCTGCCAACGGGTATTTTCTATGCGCAGGGAGTCAAGACGAATGTATTATTTTTTACAAGGGGAATAACTGACAAGAGCAATACCGATGAAGTATGGTTCTATGACCTTAGGACAAATATGCCATCCTTTGGAAAGACGAATCCATTAAAATATGAGCATTTCAAGGACTTTATTGCGGCATATACCGCCAAAGACCGCCACGCGGTTAAGGATGAAAGATGGAATGTTTTTACCAGAGAGGCGCTTGGGAATACATTGGATAAAGGTCTGATTCGGGATGATTCCGTTTTAGATTATGAGGATTTGCCCGACCCGATCGAAAGCGGCGAGGAATGTATTGCACAATTGGAAGAAGCAGTTGACCTGATGATGAGTGTGGTAAAAGAGCTAAAGGCGCTGGAAAGCTGAAAGAAAGGCATGGTTATTAATATGGCGAGGGGAGAGAAGAAAAAGGAGCTGTCTCTGGAAGAGAAACTGGAACAGGCGTTGGTGCCGGTGGAAGAGTGGCCGTATGGGGTGCCGGGGAATTGGTGCTGGGTGAGATTAAAAGAAATATGTGAATTTGAAAGAGGGATAACTTTCCCGACATCAGCAAAAGAGAATGAGAAAACGGAAGATAACATAGCCTGTTTACGAACTGCAAATATACAGGACGAATTAGAAATAGATGACTTAATATATGTGAATAAAAATTTTATGAAAAATAATAATTTAAAGTTAGTAAAAAAGGATGATATTATTATGTCTTCCGCAAATTCACGAGAGCTGGTGGGAAAAACATCATATATACATGATATGGTATATCCGATGACTTTTGGAGGGTTTGTTCTCAACATCAGAGCGAAACGGGTGTTAAGTAAATATTTGTTTTATATGCTTCGATTGGAATTTTTATTAGGTAGATTTAGAGGAGAATCAACACAAACAACCAATATTGCAAATATAAATACAACAACACTTGGAAAGTATTGTTTTCCTTTACCACCATTATCAGAGCAACAACGCATCGTAGAGCGGATCGAGAGTTTGTTTGCTAAATTGGATGAGGCGAAAGAGAAAGTACAGTTTGTAAGAAGTTGTTGTGATGATAATTATGCTGCAACTGTTCATGAAGCTCTTACTGGAAAGTTAACAGAAAGTTGGAGAATGCGAAACGGAATTTCCATAAATAGTTGGCGGAAAGATAAACTAGGAAATTTGGGAAGTTTGGAAAGGGGACGTTCTAAGCATAGACCGAGAAATGATGCGAGATTATTTGGCGGAATATATCCATTTATACAAACAGGCGATATAGCGGAGGCAGATGTATATATAGAAAAACATAAACAGACATTAAGTGAATTTGGGTTAGAACAAAGCAGAATGTTTCCTAAGGGAACATTGTGCATTACTATCGCAGCCAATATTGGTGATGTGGCAATTTTATCATATGACTGTTGTTTTCCTGATAGTGTAGTTGGTTTTACTCCTTGTAAAGACGTGGAATCGAAGTATATCTATTATATGATGAGCGAGTTGCAAAAGGATATAGAAGCAAGCGCCCCGGCAACTGCGCAAAAAAATATTAATTTAAAAATATTGGATAATATCGATATAACAATTCCTTCTATCATAGAACAAAAGAAAATAATAGAGATTTTAGATAATTTACATGGTAAAAAAAAGCAAGTACAAGAAAAATTAGAGCAGATAGTTGATATAATTGATTTGATGAAAAAATCCATCCTCGCCAAAGCATTCCGGGGAGAACTAGGCACCAATAATCCAGAAGAAGAATCTGCAATCGGGTTATTAAAGAAGATACTTATGGAAGCATAGATTAAAGGGAAAGGTTTGTTTGGAAAATTTTATATGTGGGAAATTTATAAAATTTTGTTGCAGTAACCGAAATAAGATAATAGAATGTAAATAGGAAGTATGTGTGAATGAAGAAAAAGCTATACTAACAAAGGAGGTGTTTCTTATGGCAACTTCAAGTATCACGAAAAATTTTGTCATTTCTGGCAAGGAACAGGTGGAGATGTTTGTTAATGCGATTGAAGAATCTGCCAAAAACCGTCCTGAACGCACTCCTGTAGCAGCAAGATTTGTCAGGGATGAAGCGGAACTGATAGAATTTTTAGAACAAAGGGAAAAAGTGAATGAGGGCAAAAGATAAATTTTTAGTAACCAACATTCGACGTTATCTGGGCAGTGATAATCCAAAACTCGGAGAGGACAGGCTTATTCAAGAAATCTCCGAGTTTTCTTGTCCGAAAAACCCGGATGTTGAACATTTTTTGAAGAAAAACGCCATAGAATTTACAAAAAAGAACCAATCCGTTACATATCTTGTATTTTCATTGGATAGCATGAAACTGGTCGGTTACTTTACTATTGCATTGAAACCGTTGACAGTCAGAGGGGATATGGTAAGTAATACGGTTAAGAAAAAGTTGTTGCGTGTCAGTGAATTGGATAAGAAATCTGATACATACACTATGTCGGCATATCTGATTGCTCAGCTTGGCAAGAATTATACAGATGGCAGGAATAGAGAGATTACGGGAAAAGAACTTATAGAGTTGGCATGGACAGTAGTAGAAGAAGGGCAGTATATGTATGGTGGCATGGTAACGTTTTTAGAAGCGGAAAACGAGGAAAAACTTCTATCTTTTTATCGTAATAATCGCTTTTCACAGTTTGACACCAGACAGACTGCATCAGATACAGATGAGCCGTATGAGCTGGTACAGCTTTTACGACTGCTTTAAAGGAACAATGTGAAGTATTTTTATGAGAGCGTTTGAAGAAGGTTAGATGCGACTAACCTAGAAGAATCTGCAATCGAGTTATTAAAGAAGATACTTATGGAGTCATAGATTAAAGGGAAAAGTTTGCGAGAAAGAAATTTAATGTGAATTTTATTGTAAACAGGAATTTTTTTCAGTATAATTAAGGTGTGGCAAGAGTAAGCTATATTGAGAAAACGAGGTAATAAATGTGCAAAAAGGATTAAAATCCTTAGATACAAAGCAGACAGTACCCGAAGAAGAAATAATAGCTAAATATACTATCAAAGATAGTGTATTTTCTGACTTATTCAAAATTAGAAAGTATCTGCTGCAATTATATAAGGCACTCCACCCGGAGGATAAAACAGCCACAGAGGACGAATTGACAGACATTACGATTAAGAATGTTC
>JAMPHJ010000050.1 GCA_023663465.1 Muribaculaceae bacterium
ACTTGGCGACAGAGTCGTATTGAAGCAGTTAGTAGCTGAGGAAACTACCAAATCGGGAATCGTTCTTCCGGGGCAGAGCAAGGAAAAACCTCAACAGGCGGAAGTAATCGCAGTTGGTCCCGGCGGCGTTGTGGACGGTAAAGAGGTAAAGATGGAAGTAAAGACCGGCGATCAGGTTATTTATTCCAAATATTCCGGCACAGAAGTGAAAATTGAGGAAGAAGAATACATTATCGTAAGACAGAATGATATTCTGGCAGTTCTTCAGTAATTAAAATGTATCATTAAGATTGAAAATCAGGAGGCAATTCATTATGGCAAAGGAAATTAAATATGGCGCAGAAGCAAGAGCCGCTTTAGAGGCGGGCGTAAATCAGTTGACGAATACCGTCAGGGTAACCCTTGGACCCAAAGGAAGAAACGTAGTCTTAGATAAATCTTACGGCGCGCCGTTAATTACAAACGACGGTGTTACTATTGCAAAGGAAATCGAGCTGGAAGACGCTTTTGAAAACATGGGCGCACAGCTTGTCAAGGAAGTCGCTACCAAGACTAACGACGTTGCGGGCGATGGTACGACGACCGCTACCGTTTTAGCACAGGCTATGGTAAATGCCGGCATGAAGAACCTGGCGGCAGGCGCAAATCCGATTATTTTGAGAAAAGGTATGAAGAAAGCGACTGATGTTGCTGTAGAAGCCATTGCAAAGATGAGCTCCAAGGTAAAAGGCAAAGAGCATATCGCAAGAGTAGCGGCTGTTTCTTCAGGCGATGAAGAAGTCGGCAATCTGGTGGCGGACGCTATGGAAAAAGTATCCGGCGACGGCGTTATTACAATAGAAGAAAGCAAGACAATGCTGACAGAGCTGGATTTGGTAGAAGGTATGCAGTTTGACAGAGGTTACATCTCTGCGTACATGGCGACCGATATGGATAAAATGGAAGCAGTATTGGAAAATCCTTATATCCTGATTACGGATAAGAAAATATCCAATATCCAGGAAATTCTGCCTATCTTAGAGCAAATCGTACAGACCGGCGCCAAACTGCTGATTATTGCAGAAGATGTAGAGGGCGAGGCATTGACGACCTTAATCGTTAACAAACTCCGCGGAACCTTCAATGTCGTAGCTGTAAAAGCGCCTGGATACGGTGACAGAAGAAAAGCAATGCTGGAAGATATCGCAATTCTGACAGGCGGTCAGGTAATCAGTTCTGAACTTGGTCTGGAGTTAAAGGATGCGGCATTGGAGCAGCTTGGACGTGCGAAATCCGTAAAAGTACAGAAAGAAAATACGGTTATCGTAGATGGTGAAGGCGATAAAGAAGCGATTCAGGCAAGAATCAGTCAGATTAAAAAGCAGATTGAAGAAACCACATCTGATTTCGATAAAGAAAAATTGCAGGAGCGTCTTGCAAAATTAGCGGGCGGCGTTGCGGTTATCCGTGTCGGCGCAGCGACGGAAACAGAGATGAAAGAAGCAAAACTGCGTCTGGAAGATGCGCTGGCTGCTACAAGAGCTGCAGTGGAAGAAGGTATTATCGCAGGCGGCGGTTCCGCTTATATCCACGCTTCCAAAGAAGTTGCCAAACTGGCGGATACCTTGGAAGGCGATGAGAAGACCGGTGCGCAGATTGTCTTAAAGGCATTGGAAGCGCCGTTGTATCACATCGTAGCAAATGCGGGACTGGAAGGTTCTGTCATCATCAATAAAGTAAGGGAATCCGAGGTGGGAGTCGGTTTCGACGCTTTGAAAGAAGAATATGTCGATATGGTAGAAGCCGGGATTTTGGACCCTGCCAAAGTATCCAGAAGCGCATTGCAGAATGCGACAAGTGTTGCTTCCACACTACTTACGACAGAATCTGTTGTTGCCAATATCAAGGAAGCAGAACCTGCAATGCCCGCAGGCGGAGCCGGTATGGGCGGCATGATGTAAAAAAATATAAAATACAACGGATGAATGTTTCGTTGCTACAGAGTAGAAAACACGGTATGCAGAAATGGATACCGTGTTTTTTCGTCACCCTTTTTCATTCCATCCCATATTGACTAAAAAAGACGCTTCATGTATTCTTAACATAAAAGAATAGCAAAGGATGAGACAGCTTTGGGAATGTGACATAGGATACTTGTGCAGAATACTATGTAAAGAGGGCATATGGAATTTTTTTTCGGATATAATGAAACTTGAAGATTTTGTATTCCGAACGTATAATAATAGTTATTAGTGTAAAAAGGCAAGGTAATTCATTATACAATCAAAACAAAGCGACTGGTGATAAGAATGGCGACAGAAGAAAAGAAAGAAGTCATTATTGATGACGGAAGGATTGAATCAATAGAAGAATTTCAAAGTCCTGAGGCGTTGTATCAGGAATTGATTGCGCGCGTGCGGAAGTATCATCCTTCCGATGATATTTCTTTGATTGAAAAAGCCTATCGGATGGCGGCTGATGCGCATAAGGACCAGGTGCGTAAATCCGGCGAGCCCTATATTATCCATCCGCTTTGTGTGGCGATTATCTTAGCGGATATCGAGCTGGATAAAGAAACCATTGTGGCGGGGCTTCTGCATGATGTGGTAGAAGATACCATCATGACGGACGAAGCGATTAAAGAGGAGTTTGGCGAGGATGTGGCGCTTCTTGTGGACGGCGTGACCAAGCTGGATAAACTCAGCTTTCACGGGGATATGGGAAACGACAGGGATGCCGTGAAACTGGAAAGACAGGCGGAAAACCTGCGCAAGATGTTCCTTGCTATGGCGAAAGATATCCGGGTCATTCTGATTAAGTTGGCCGACAGGCTGCACAATATGCGTACACTGCAGCATATGAAGCCGGAAAAACAGCAGGAAATCGCGCGGGAAACGCTGGATATTTATTCCCCGATTGCGCAGAGGCTCGGTATTTCCAAGATTAAAGTGGAGCTGGACGATTTGTCCTTAAAATATCTGGAACCGGAAGCTTATTATGACTTGGTGGACACCATTGCGATTCGCAAGAGTGTCCGGGAAAAATATATCCAGACCATTGTGGATGAAGTGAGCGAGCATATTGCGCGCGCTGGCATTAAGGCGCAGATTGACGGCCGGATTAAACATTTTTTCAGTATCTATAAGAAAATGAAGAACCAGAATAAGACCATCGACCAGATTTACGATTTATTTGCCGTGAGAATTATTGTGGATACTGTGAAAGACTGCTATGCGGCGCTGGGGGTCATTCATGAGATGTATAAGCCTATTCCGGGGCGGTTTAAGGATTATATCGCGATGCCCAAGGCAAATATGTATCAGTCCCTGCACACCACTTTAATCGGAACCAACGGACAGCCTTTTGAAATACAGATTCGTACTTATGAGATGCATAAGGCGGCGGAGTACGGTATCGCCGCGCATTGGAAGTACAAAGAGGCGTCTGACGGGAAAAAGGTGGAAACGCAGGAAGAAGAAAAGTTAGTCTGGCTGCGCCAGATTCTGGAATGGCAGCAGACGGCGGAAGATAATAAAGAATTTATGAAGCTTTTAAAAAGCGATTTGAATCTTTTTTCCGATCATGTTTATTGTTTTACACCCACGGGAGATGTGAAAAACCTGCCGGCGGGTTCGACGCCGATTGATTTTGCCTATAATATCCACAGTGCAATCGGTAATAAGATGATTGGCGCAAGGGTAAACGGCCGGTTGGTGACGATAGATTATGAGATTAAAAACGGCGACAGAATCGAGATTTTAACGTCCCAAAATTCCAAGGGACCGAGCCGGGACTGGCTGAATGTCGTAAAAAGCACACAGGCGAAGAATAAGATTAACCAATGGTTCAAACATCAGCTGAAAGAGGATAATATCCAAAAAGGCAGGGAACTGATACAGAATTACTGCAAGGCAAAATCCATTAATATGCAGGATATCCTAATTCCTCAATATGAAGACGCCATTATGAAAAAATACGGTTTCCAGGACTGGGATTCTGTCTTGGCGGCGGTCGGGCACGGCGGTCTGAAAGAAGGACAGATTATCAACCGTATGCAGGAGCTATATGACAACGAGCACAAAAAGGCGCTTTCTAACGAGGAAGTGCTTGCCGAGGTGCAGGAAAACGCGCAGCATTACCGGGCGCATGATAAAAAGAGCGCCGGCGGCATTGTGGTAAAGGGAATCCATGACGTGGCGGTCCGCTTTTCCAAATGCTGCAGTCCTGTTCCGGGGGATGAAATTATCGGTTTTGTCACAAGGGGCAGAGGCGTTTCCATTCATCGCACGGATTGCATTAATATTCTGAATCTGCCGGAGTTTGACCGTGTCAGGCTCATTGACGCGGAGTGGCAGCAGGCGGCGGACGAGGGCGGCGAGGAACGGTATCTTGCCGAAATCAGTATTTATGCGAACAACCGCAACGGTCTGCTGGCGGACGTCTCGAAGTCGCTGACGGAAAAGGATATTGATATTCTGGCGCTCAATACCCGTACCAGCAAACAGGGAACGGCGACAATGAATGTCAGCTTCGAGATAAAGAGCAGGGAAGAATTAAACCGGATTATCGATAAAATTAAGACGATAGAAAGCGTTATCGATGTGGAAAGAACAACAGGATGACCGCAGGCGGATAGTGCAGGGAGGAAGCAATATGGCGGATTTGAAAATTGGAAGGATGATGCTTGGCGTTTGCCAGACAAACTGTTATTTTGTTTATAAGGAAGGGACGAAGGATGTTATTTTCTTCGACCCGGCTGACAGGGGCGATTATATCTATGAAGCCTTGCAGGAAAAAGGCTTTCAGATTGCGGGTATTTTACTGACCCACGGACATTTTGACCATATATGGGGGACAAATAAACTGCGGGAGCTTTCGGGCGCGCCGATTTATGCTTATGAGGCGGAAAAAGTATTGTGTGAGGACGCCGTGACGAATATATCCGAACAGGCGGGAAGACCCTATACCGTCATCCCGGACAGATATCTGAAAGACGGTGAAATCATAACCATTGCGGATATGTCCTGTAAACTGATTGCCACGCCGGGGCATACCATCGGAAGCTGCTGTTACTATTTTGAAGAGGACGGCATTTTAATCAGCGGCGATACACTGTTTCAGGAGTCAGTGGGCAGAACGGACTTTGCAACGGGCAGCATGAGCGAGATTGTCCGTTCCATCAAGGAAAGGCTGTTTGTCCTGCCGGATAACGTCAAAGTATATCCGGGACATGGCGATGTAACGGATATCGGACATGAGAAACAGTATAATCCGTTTTGTTAAGAATTTAACAAGCAGAAATGCAGTTTTATGGGAAGGGCGATTGGAAGAGAGACTTTCAACCGCCCGATTTTGAGTCTGCACAGGGCGGTCAAAACATAAGGATTGTATTGTCCAGAATTGGAAAGTTCATTGCCGGAACGCTTGCAGAGGGGCGGGGATGAATTGGTGTCAGAAAAAGATAGGGGAGTCAGAAATGGAAACAAAAATCAGGGAAACAAAAATCGAAGAAATAGGCGCCAGTCAACCGAAAGGGGCGGCTCTTAAAGTCTTAAACCGGGACGTCATCAAATACATAGCGATGGTTACGATGCTGTTAAACCATGTCGCACACGCTTTTTTGCCGGAGGAAAGCGTTCTATACGAGGTGTTTACGGATATCGGATTTTTTACGGCGATTACGATGTGTTATTTTCTGGTGGAAGGGTATGAGTATACCCGTTCTAAGAAACGCTACGCGCTCAGACTGTTGTTCTTTGCGCTTATTTCCCAGCTTCCGTTCTGGTATGTATTTCCGGGATTCGGATTGAATATGATTTTTACACTGTTTGTCTGCTTCCTAATTCTGGCAGCGATGGAAAAAATACAACATCCGATGTTGCGGGCGGTGACGATTACGTTGCTGGTTTTGGTGACGATTATCAGCGACTGGCAGTTATTGGCGGCTATTTTTACGATTATGTTTGCCCATGCCAAAGGTTCTGAGGAAAAGATGGTAAAACTATATGGGAAAGCTTATTTACTTTTTGTCTTTTTTAATATCATAAGTTATCTATCCATGAATGGATATTCCCTGTGGGAAGCGCTTTTTCATGGGCTGTTATCCGGCATTGCCATCTTATTATCCGGCGTCGTTATTCTAATCTTCTATAACGGAAAAAGAGCGGAACATGGCAGAATTTTTTCAAAGTGGTTTTTCTATTTGTTTTATCCGGGGCACTTATTGGTGATAGGGCTGCTTGCGCGGGCGTTGGGATAAGCAATTGCGGCGGTGAAGGAAAGGCGGAGGGGCATATGGCGGATGAAAAACGGCTGTCTGCGCTTGCGAAAGAAGTGATTGGACTGGCGCACGATGGTATTTTAATGAATATGCGTTTTCTGGATATCGCGTTATCGAAACTGAAACTGGAAGAAAGATGCGGCATGGGGACGTTTGTCTATGATGGCAGCGCTCTTTATTACGACCCGGCGGCGCTGCTTGTGAAGTATCGGGAAGAGGAGCATTTTGCCGTAAGACTCTATTTGCATGTACTGATGCATTGTATTTTTTACCATAGCTTCCGAACGGATAAACTAAAGCGGGAGTTGTGGGACTTAGCCACGGATATTGCGGTGGAAAATACCATTCTGGAACTACAGTTTCACTTGGTCACGCTGCCCTCGGATATCCTGCTGCAGGGCAGACTGGAAGTGTTGAAAAAACAGGCGGGGGGACTAAGTGCAGAAAAAATCTACCGGCATTTCCAGATAGAGGAACCGTCTAAGAAAGCAATCCGGGAATGGAAAGAATTGTGCCACTACGACGAACATCTTTATTGGGACAGGAAAGAAGAACTTGCGCTTTCCGGGGAAGAGTGGCGTAAAATCAGCGAACGCATCAGGGCGGATTTGGGAAGTTTTTCCAAGGATAAAAATCCCTCTGAGAGTATGGAAGAGAATTTAAAAGAAGCCGTGCGCGAGCAGTATGATTATACGGATTTTTTGAAACGGTTTATGATAATGGGGGAAACGATACAGACGAGCGAGGATGAGTTTGATTATATCTATTATACTTACGGATTGTCCCATTATGGGAATATGCCGCTTGTAGAGCCGTTAGAATATAAAGAGGCCAATAAAATCCGGGATTTTGTGATTGCGATTGATACTTCGGCATCCTGCAGGGGCGAAGTGGTGGAGGCTTTTTTGAATAAGACGTACCAGATCATGACGCAGAAGGAAAATTTTTTCCACAAAATCAATGTGCACATTATTCAATGTGACCGGGAAGTGCAGAGCGACACCAAGATAACGTGCAGGGCGGATTTTGATTGTTTCATGGCGGAGGGGAAATTAAAGGGATTCGGCGCGACCGATTTCAGGCCGGTTTTTCAATATGTGGAAAAACTAAGAAAAGAAGGCGAATTTGATAATTTAAAGGGACTCATCTATTTCACGGACGGTTATGGAATCTACCCCGAACAGATGCCGGATTACGATACGGCGTTTGTGTTTTTAAAAGAAGACGGGGAAGCGCCCGCGGCGCCGCCCTGGGCAATCAAAATGATATTATCGGCAGAGCAGGTGTGTATAGAGGTTTAGAGCGGGCTGGGGAAGCTGAGAAACAGTGTGGAGTGCGGAAATGGTAAGGCAAGGTTGCGCAGACATCAGCTTGCAGACTGCGGAAAGGGTATGGTTGTCAGGATGAATATCAAACAGGCGAAAGAATATATCAAGGACTCTGTAGAGTTATATTTAAAGAAGGATGAAGAAGGGGAATATAGAATCCCGATTGTCAGGCAGCGTCCGATTTTTCTGTTAGGTGCGCCGGGCATCGGCAAAACCGCCGTTATGGAGCAGATTGCGCAGGAGCTTGGCATCGCGCTGGTATCTTATTCGATGACGCACCATACGAGACAATCGGCGCTGGGACTCCCTTTTATCGCCCATAAGGAGTACGAGGGGCTTTCTTATGATGTATCGGAGTATACGATGAGTGAGATTATCGCCTCTATCTATGACGTTATGAGGGACAGCGGCATTCGGGAGGGCATTCTTTTTCTGGATGAGATTAACTGCGTATCTGAGACGCTGGCGCCGTCCATGTTACAATTTTTGCAATATAAGATATTCGGCAGACATCAGGTGCCGGACGGCTGGGTGATTGTTACGGCAGGCAATCCGCCGGAATACAATAAATCTGTACGCGAATTTGACATTGTGACGCTGGATAGGCTGAAAATTCTGGAAGTGGAAGCGGACTATGCCGTATGGAAAGAGTATGCCAAAGACAGGAACCTGCATACGGCGATTACCAATTATCTGGATTTGAAGAAAGAGGACTTTTATCAGGTGGAAACGACAGTCCGGGGTAAGCAATATATCACGGCGAGGGGCTGGGAAGATTTGTCCACCATGATGATGCTCTACGAAGAGGAAGGGATGAAGGTGGAAGAATCCCTTATCGAACAATATATCCGCAATCCCAGAGTGGTAAAAGAATTTTGCGCCTATTATGATATTTACCAGAAGTACAAAAAGGACTATCAGATAGAAGAGATTCTGACAGGACATGTCCCGGAGGGCGTCTTGGAAAGGGCGGGGAAGGCGGATTTTGACGAAAGGCTTTCCCTGATGGGGATGCTGATAGATTATGTGCAGCATGAGATTCGGGAAAATATGGAAAAACTTGATTATATCAGCAATCTGCTCATCCATATGAAGGCTTTGAAAAACAGTATGCAGCAGAAAGAGCAGACGGCGGAGGAGCTGCTTGCCCTGCTTGGTAAACAGATCGAGGGAAGGCAGAAAGGCATGGAGGCGTTACAGAAAGCCGGCGCCCTGTCCGATAGGGAAAAAAGAAAACAGAAAAACGTCGCAAAATTTCTGCAAAGCTGCGAAAAGGAGCTGCGGAAGGAAACGATGCCTGATGGGGCAGCAGTTTTAGGATTTTTAAAAACACGCTACGATGAAGAAGTGGCTACCTATAAAGAAGATACGAAACAAACGGGGGAAAAGCTGCACCATCTTTTTACCTTCGTAGAGGACGCGTTCGGGGAAGGGAATGAAATGCTGATTCTGCTGACAGAGTGTACTGTGAATCAGGACAGCGCCAAATTTATCAATCTCTACGGCAGCGAGGATTATAAGCGCCATAGCGAAGAAATGATGCTGTCCGAGCGCGGCGACACCTTGAAAGAGAAAATAGCGGAATTAAATTTATAAGGAAGCGTCTGCGAAAGAAAGGACATGTCATGGCAAAGACAGGAGAAATGGGCACGGAATACGGAAGCCTGCAATATGAAATCATGGAAGACGGCGTCCGCCTGACCGGCTACCGGGGTAAAGACATCAGCCTGGCGATACCGGAACAAATAGCCGGAAAACCCGTGCGCATTGTCGGGAAAAAAGTTTTCTTAGGAGCAAAAGGGCTGGGGACGTTAGTGCTGCCAGACTCCGTTGAAGCCATCGGGGACTGGGCATTTGCTTCTTGCAGCAACTTAAAGGCAGTCACGCTGCCGCGCAAACAACTGGCAGTGGGACAGGGCATCTTTAAAGACTGCGTTTGTTTACAGCAGATTTTTTTATCCGGGGAAAAAGAACCGGATATATCCTATCTGCTGGCAGCAGTCATGAACAAACTGGACGCTTTTTATCTATTTGACCCGCTGGAGGTAGGGAGTATAGAGTGGCTGTCCCGCTGGGATGCAAGAATGCTGTCTTTGCTTGGGCAGAAAGATGAGGAAGGGTTTTCCAAAATGCTTTTATGCGGGGAAGAGGATTATGGCAGCAGGGAAAACAATCTGGATTATTATATCGAGCAGCGAAAGCGCTTCAAAGTGAGACTAACGATGCTTAGGCTGATGCATGATACCGGACTTCCTTCTACTCTGCGGGATAGGCTGCTTGGTTATCTTAGGTCGCATACGAAGGGAGAAAACTCGGAAGAAACCTGGAAAGTCGTGTTAGAAGAACACGGGGACGATAGACAGTATTATCAACTTCTGTTAGATAGCGGATGCATTACGGAAAAAAATCTGGAAGCAGCGTTGGAAGATATGGGGAAGTCCCATACGGAAATGAAAGCGTTTCTGATGAATGCGAAGGGGATGTGGGAAAAAGAGGAGGATGTTTTTGCGCGGTTAGAGTTTGGATTATAAAAAATGGGATTGCTTTTTAAGTAAGATTCCGGTATAATAAGAACAAGTTTAGTACCATACTAAATTTACATCATAAGTTCAAATAAAAATTTATTCAGACCGCCGTCCTGGACGGTTCACAGAGTGTGAAACAAAAAACCTGCGCTAGCAGGTTTTTTTGTTGGTACTCCTTGCAAAATTTCCCTGAAAACTGGCAATAAAATATTTGGAAATAATGGTAATTGTAGGAATAAACTGCTATAATGTAGTAAAGTGTCAAAAAATACAAGAGAGAAAGGTAATGGATATGAAACAGGATTATTATTTGGGGCTGGATTTAGGAACAGGTTCGCTTGGCTGGGCGGTTACGGATGAAAAGTATGAAATATTGAGAAAACACGGTAATGCGTTATGGGGAGTCAGATTGTTTGAAAATGCAAATACCGCAGAGGAAAGAAGGAGTTTCCGCACTGCAAGAAGAAGGCTTGATAGAAGAAACTGGCGGATAGAGTTACTACAGGATATATTTGCCGCGGAAATCAATAAAGTAGACGAGGGCTTTTATTTACGGATGAAGGAAAGCAGATATGTCCCCGAAGATAAAAGAGACATGGAAAATAAATGCCCGCAGCTTCCTTATGCATTGTTTGTGGACACTGATTATACAGATAAAGATTATCATAAACAATTTCCCACCATTTATCATCTGAGAAAGTGGCTGATGACAACAGAAGAAACGCCGGATATCCGCTTAGTTTACCTGGCGCTGCACCATATCATGAAACATCGGGGACACTATCTGTTTACGGGAAATATTGAGAATATCAGGGAATTTAAAGGGACATTTACACAATTTATTGAGAGTATAAAAGCGGAAGAACTGGATTTTGATCTGGAAATTACAAAAGAGAGAATTTCAGGGACAGAGGAAATCTTAAAAGACAGCAGATTGACGAGAACGGCTAAAAAAACGAGATTAAATACTCTTTTTGGAGCGCGGACAACGTGTGAAAAAGCGGTTTTAAATCTGATTTGCGGAGGAAAGGTCAGTCTGAAAGATATCTTTGGCAATAGTGAGCTGGATTACTGCGAAAGACCTAAAATCTCATTTTCCGAAAGCGGATATGATGAGTATGTCAATGTTATAGAAGCGGAACTAGGGGAACAATTTCTTATCATTGCACAGGCAAAGGCAATTTATGACTGGGCGATTCTGGCAGATATTTTAGGAACGTATCCTTCTATTTCAGAAGCAAAAACAGCCCTCTATGAAAAACATGGAGAAGACTTGATATATTTGAAAAAACTTGTGAGAGAAAAGCTGGGAAAAGAGGTTTATCAAAAGGTATTTGTAAAAACAGACGAGAAAACAGCTAATTACAGCGCCTATATCGGAATGACCAAGGTAAACGGAAAGAAGCAGGAAATTGCAGGGAAGCAATGCAGCAAAGAGGACTTTTATGCGTTTTTGAAAAAAGAGGTTATCGCTAGGATAGAGGATGAAGAAGCTGTCAGCTATATGAAAGAAGAAATAGAAAAAGGCTCTTTTTTGCCCAAGCAGGTTACAAAGGACAATGGGGTTATCCCACACCAGATACATTTATATGAGTTGCGCCAGATTATCAATAATCTGAAAACCCGGATTCCACTGCTGGCAGAAAATGAAGAGAAATTATGCAGTCTCTTTGCTTTCAGAATCCCTTATTATGTAGGTCCTTTAAATGGCATCGCAAAGGAGGGCAGCACTACGCACTGGGTACAGAAAAAGAAAAAGGGAAAAATTTTCCCTTGGAATTTTGACGAAATAGTGGACGAAGAACGCAGCGCTGAGCAATTTATCAGAAGAATGACAAATAAGTGCACCTATCTGATTCATGAAGATGTACTCCCCAAAAATTCAATGTTATATAGTAAATTCATGGTATTGAATGAACTAAATAACCTTAGGATAGATGGGGAGCCGATTAGCGTTTCTTTAAAACAGCAGATTTATACGCAGCTTTTTCAACGGTACAGAAAAGTAACGCAAAAGAAATTGAAAGAGTATCTTCTGCGTGAGGGAGTTATTGGTAAAAATGCTGATATAACGGGGATTGACGGCGACTTTAAAAGCGCTTTAACAGCTTATCATGATTTGAAAGAGAAGTTAACGGACTGTAATCTTTCCCAGAATGAAAAAGAAGATATTATTTTGAACATTACTTTGTTTGGGGAAGATAAAAAGCTATTAAATAAAAGACTGGAAAAATTATATCCGGATTTATCCGAAAAGCAAAGAAAAGGGTTATGCAGTCTTTCTTATACGGGATGGGGACGGCTGTCAAAAGCATTTCTGGAGGAAATAACAGCGCCATTGCCAGAAGCCGGGGAAGTGTGTAATATTATACAGACTTTATGGGAAACGAATGATAATCTTATGCAAGTATTAAGTGACAAATATTTGTTTGCAAAGGAAATTGAAAAAGAGAATGGAGTGGAGGATATACAGGAATTTTCCTATGATTTGGTGGAACAGTTACGGGTATCTCCGGCGGTCAAAAGGCAGATATGGCAGACGCTCCAGATTATAAGGGAACTTGGTAAAGTGATGGGAAAACCGGCAAAACGCATATTCGTGGAAATGGCAAGGGAAAAGGCCGAGAGCCAGAGGACGAAGTCGCGTAAAAATATGCTGCTGGATTTATATAAATCATGCAAAGAAGAAGAAAGAAACTGGATAGACGAGCTGGGGAAGATAGAGGAACATCAATTAAGAAGCGATAAACTTTATTTGTATTATACACAAAAAGGACGCTGTATGTACTCCGGCGAGGTGATTCGATTAGAAGATTTATGGGATAATCATAAATATGATATCGACCATATTTATCCGCAGTCAAAGGTGATGGACGATAGCCTTGATAACCGGGTATTGGTAAAAAAGACTTATAATGCTGAAAAAACAGACGTTTATCCAATTAGTGCAGAGATACAAGAGAATATGCAGCCATTTTGGAAATCTTTATTGGAAGGAAAATTTATTTCTAAAGAAAAATATGAGCGCCTGATAAGAAAGACAGAATTTGAGCCGTCAGAGCTTGCCGGATTTATTGCAAGACAGTTGGTAGAAACCAGGCAGAGCACGAAAGCTGTAGCGTCGATTTTAAAACAACTATTGCCTGAAACAGAAATCGTTTATGTAAAAGCCAGAATTGTATCACAGTTCAGGCAGGATTTTGATTTGATAAAAGTGCGTGAAATGAATGATTTGCATCATGCAAAAGACGCTTATTTAAATATTGTGGCAGGAAATGTCTATTTTACCAAATTTACCAATAATCCGCTAAAGTATGTCAAAGAATATCCGGGCAGGAGTTATAATCTGAAAAGAATGTTCACATCGGATAAAGATATTGAGCGGAATGGAAGCGTTGCATGGAAGAGCGGGGAAAACGGGACAATTTGTACAGTAAGAAAGGTAATGAATAAAAATAATATTTTAGTAACAAGAAGAAGTTATGAAATGAGAGGAGGACTTTTTGACCAGCAATTAATGAAAAAAGGAAAGGGGCAGGTGCCGGTTAAGGGCAGTGATGAGCGATTATGCAATATTGAAAAGTATGGTGGCTATAATAATGCGGCGGGCACCTATTTCATGCTGGTAGAATCAGAGGATAAAAAAGGAAATAAAATAAGGACTGTTGAATATGTTCCCTTATATTTAAAGAAAAGGATAGAGCAGGATGAGACATGGGTATGGCAATATTTAGTAAATGAGAGAAAATTAAAAAGTCCGAAAATAGTATTGAAAAGGATAAAGAAGGACACATTATTCAAAGTGGATGGATTTTATATGTGGTTGTCCGGAAGACAAAATAATCAATTATTATTTAAGGGCGCAATGCAATTAATATTGTCTTATCGGGATGAACAGATTTTAAAAAAGGTAACGAAATTTGTACAGCGATATAAAGAAAATAAAAATTTACAAATTGTAGAACAGGATAAGATTTTGGCGGAAGATTTGCTGAGACTCTATGATACATTTCTTGATAAGTTACAAAATACCTTATATCATTCGCGTCTTAGTAAGCAGGGAATGACATTGAATGAGAAAAGGGATGTATTTACACAATTAAATAAAGAAGAACAATGTATAGTTTTATATGAGATATTGCATATGTTCCAATGTCAGAGTGGGGTGGCAGATTTGAAATTAATTGGCGGTCCTGGAAATGCAGGAAAATTATTACTAAATAATAATATTACAAAATATGGACAGATTTCTATCATCAATCAATCTCCGACAGGTATTTACCAACAGGAAATTGATTTAAAGACGATATGAGCTGGCGGATTATCGTTATCTCAAAACGGGCAAAGTTGGACTATCAACTAGGATGTATGGTAGTAAGAGGCGATGAGATAACCAAAATTCACCTAGGGGAAATTTCCACTGTTCTAATAGAGTCAACGGCGGTTTCCATTACGACAGGTCTGCTTTCCGAATTGGCAAAAAAGAAAATAAAAGTAATTTTTTGTGATGAGAAACGAAATCCGGTTTCCGAGCTGGTAAACTACTATGGAAGCCACGACACAAGCAATAAGGTCCGAATGCAGATTCAGTGGGGACAGAACATAAAAGAAGCTGTCTGGACAGAAATTGTAACAGAAAAAATCAGGAAGCAAAAAGAGTTGTTAGAATACTTGGGGAAGGAGGAGTCAGGGCTATTAGCCGGTTATCTGAAGGAAATTCGCTGGAATGATGAATCAAATAGGGAAGGCCATGCTGCAAAAGTATATTTTAACGCCTTGTTTGGATTAGATTTCACGCGTACAGCGGATAATCATATCAATGCCGCCTTAAACTACGGATACTCCATCATATTGTCTGCATTTACGAGGGAAGTAGTGGCAAATGGTTATATTACGCAGCTTGGGCTATTTCATGATAATATATTCAATCAGTTTAATCTGGCGTCAGATTTGATGGAACCATTTCGCATTCTGATTGACAAAGAAGTCGTAAACATGGGCTTGGGACAGTTTGAACATGAGGAAAAGATGCGGATAGTTAATATTATGAACCATGAAATAAAGATTGACGGCAAAATCCAATATGTAAATAATGCGATTAAGATATACTGTAAAAGCGTATTTGACGCATTGAATGAAAATGATAGTTCCCTGATTCGATTTTATAAAATTGAGTTATAGATTTATGAGAGTCTTAGTATTTTTTGACCTTCCGGTAGTAACGGGTGAACAACGAAGAAATTATGTAAAATTTAGAAAATTTTTGCTAAAGAGCGGATTTCTAATGTTGCAGGAATCTGTTTATTGCAAGTTGGCATTAAACGGAACGGCAGTCAGAGGAATTGTGGATAATGTTCATAAAAACAGTCCGCCGGAAGGATTGGTACAGTTACTGACAGTTACGGAAAAGCAGTATGCAAAAATGGATTTGATTATTGGCGAAACGAAGAGCGAGGTACTAGATAGCGATGAAAGGCTGGTCGTTTTATGAAATTAGTCCATAAGGATTTGAAAAAACAGATTGTATTTGGAAATTCTCAGAGTTATGAATGGGTGATAGAATCCCCCGAATTTTTTGCAGAGTATGTACAGGAATTATATGTACAGTCCGAAGGCGGGGATGGCAATTTCATTTTATCTGAAGAAGACAAAGAGATAGACATTGGAAAATATGTTGAAGTAATTATCAATCCTTTTTCCGTGAATATCAATGATAAAAAAGTCTTGAATAAGCTGTATGCAGAATTAACGGAATTAGCATACGCAGAAGATATGTACTTGTTGACACAGGATATCAAAGGAAAGATTCAGACGTATTTCTTGCAATTGGAACATCTAAGCCCCTATATTCTGACAATGGATTCAGAAATAGATATCACGGCTATCCTAAAAGGCACAGGTGTCAAAATAGATAATTATGCGGATAATTTTTTTGAAAATTTAGAAATCTATATTCAAATATTATCTGTCTTATTGCAAAAGAAACTGATAGTACTGGTGAATGTCTGCAGCTATATCGGAAAAGAGCAGGTAGAGCAATTAATGAAATTAGCAATACATACTGAAATAGAATTATTATTGATAGAAAATCAGGAAAGAAACTTTTCAAAAGGAATCACAAAGTATATAATTGATAAAGATGGTTGTGAAATTTAATCCATGTGTTTGAGTACCAGCTTTATGCGTATGATGGCATTTCATTTTTAAATTTGAGGTTTGAGAATGATGTAAAAGTGTATGGTACTCAAACAGAAGTTGTAAGCAGTGGTTTTTATGTTTGTTTGAGAATGATGTAAAAGTGTATGGTACTCAAACTCATCCATCCGAGATAGCTATTGACGCTACGTTTGAGAATGATGTAAAAGTGTATGGTACTCAAACTGACGTGCTCATAGATATCCTCACCCCGGGTTTGAGAATGATGTAAAAGTGTATGGTACTCAAACGGACACACAGCCGGATGCTGCCGCGGATGGTTTGAGAATGATGTAAAAGTGTATGGTACTCAAACCCGCCTGCATTCGGATATGCCTTTTTGCACGTTTGAGAATGATGTAAAAGTGTATGGTACTCAAACCGGACGGCGAAACATTTGAGGACGTACTTGTTTGAGAATGATGTAAAAGTGTATGGTACTCAAACTATACCACCCAACGCAAAACCCCAGTATAAGTTTGAGAATGATGTAAAAGTGTATGGTACTCAAACTGGAGAAAAGTATGAAAAGATTAACTGGAGTTTGAGAATGATGTAAAAGTGTATGGTACTCAAACAGTAATAATGCTGTAACCAATGTTTTAACCGTTTGAGAATGATGTAAAAGTGTATGGTACTCAAACCGTCAAGAATTCTATCGCCTAGCGAATACAGTTTGAGAATGATGTAAAAGTGTATGGTACTCAAACTTTTTCCGTCCACCCATGTGCCCGTCCGACGTTTGAGAATGATGTAAAAGTGTATGGTACTCAAACAAGCGAAATGTTTAGCACGAATGTGAGTGTGTTTGAGAATGATGTAAAAGTGTATGGTACTCAAACAAGAAAATGGACACTGGAACAGGTGGAAGCGTTTGAGAATGATGTAAAAGTGTATGGTACTCAAACGATATAATGATAGCAAAAATAGAAAAACAGTAAAAATTATAAGATATAAAAAATGAGGCTTTACCTATCCACCATATAGCGGACAGGATCCTCTATATATATTAGACATAAATTGCAAAAAAATGCAATGTTTTTTGTTTGAGAATGATGTAAACGACATTATATTTTACCGCTAATTATGAAACCTGTTTTCTTATTTCCTCAACATTCTCTTTAAGCTTATCAACTTCCTCTATCAGATAGCTAACTTTTACTTCATAAGCAAGATTTTTATCAGCGACCGGGATAGCCTGATTCAGTTTCTTGGTTAATTCGATAAAGTTTTCGGCAATTAATTGGATATTCCTGTCTGTGGCATTTTCAAAATGTAATTCCATATTGGTTACACGGTGTTTCACATCCTGCATTTCCGTCTTCACATCCTGCATTTCTGTCTTCATAACCTGCATTTCTGTCTTCACATCCTGCATTTCCGTCTTCATAACCTGCATTTCTGTCTTCATAACCTGCATTTCCGTCTTCATACCCTGTACTTCACCCTTCACATCCTGTACCTCGGATTCCACATCCTGCATTTTTGAAAGAATCAAATCGAGCTTTTCATCATTCATCGTAGTTCCTCCTCTCGAATAATTGTTAAACTTATTGACTGAATACAGTATAGCATAGAGACAGGATAATGTCCATCCAAATATTCAGGGGGGGGGTGCGATTTTACCTAGAAATTCTTTTTGTTTTTTTATTCCTCAAAATTCCCAAAATGATATTGCACATTCTTATTTTCTGTGTTAAACTAAAATCTGCTTGATGTTAGGAAAGGAGTATATTTTGAAATGGGAGCGTTAAGAATTATATTAACTGTTGTATATATTATTATTTGTCTTGCACTTGTCGTATTGGTATTGATGCAGGAAGGGAAATCCGCCGGACTGGGAGCTGTCAGCGGAGCTGCCGAAACATATTGGGGGAAAAATAAGGGGCGTTCTATGGAAGGAAAACTTGTCAAGATTACGACCGCTCTTGCAGTGGGATTTATGCTGTTAGCGATTATTTTGAACCTGAATATTTTTTAGAAAATGTGGAGGCGCTCTTGTGGAAAGGGCGCTTTTCTTGTCATCTAGGAAATTGCTTGCGCAATTTTCTTGTTTGGTGGAGGAATCATAATGGAACAGGAATTGTTTGAACAACGTAAAAAGTTAATATGCGAGCTTTTGGAAGATGAGATGTATGTGCCCATGAAGGAAAAAGAACTGGCGGCGTTTATGCAGGTTGGCAGAGCGGATAGGGAAGCATTTCGGAAAGTGCTGGATACTCTTTTGGCGGAAGGAAAAATACAGATAACTGCAAAGGGGAAATATAAAAAAGCGGACGCACATCTTCTGACGGGGGTTTTTATCGGCAATGCGAAAGGATTTGGATTTGTTGAAGTGGAAGGCATGGAAGAAGATTTATATATACCGGAAAATATGGTGAACCATGCGTTTCATCTTGATAAAGTGCAGGTAGAGCTTTTACCGGGCAGACGCGGCAGGAGACAGGAAGCGGCGGTTTTAAAGGTGCTGGAGCATGGCGCTTATCAGATTGTGGGGACTTATCAACAGTCTGCGAATTTCGGTTTTGTCATTCCGGATATCAGTAAAATCAGTACGGATATTTTTATTCCGAAGGAACGTTCTAAAGGCGCAGTAGACGGTCATAAAGTAGTCGTAGAATTGACAGATTACGGGGATGAGAAGCATAAGCCGGAAGGAAAGATTGTAGAAATCCTGGGGCATGTGAATGACCCAGGCGTGGATATTTTGTCGATTATCAAGGGATTTGATTTGCCGGAAGCTTTTGGGGAAAAAGTTTTAAATCAGGCGGAGCGTATCCCGGACAAGGTACAGGAAGCGGATATGGCCGGACGTAAGGATTTGCGGGGTGTACAGATGGTTACGATAGACGGCGAGGATGCGAAGGATTTAGACGACGCGGTCAGTTTATCCAAAGAGGGAGCGTTTTATCATTTGGGCGTCCATATTGCGGATGTATCCAATTATGTGCAGGAAAATTCAGCGCTGGACTGGGAGGCATATGAGCGGGGTACAAGCGTTTATCTTGTGGACAGGGTGATTCCCATGCTGCCGCACCGGCTTTCCAATGGCATTTGTTCCCTGAATCAGGGGGAGGACAGGCTTGCGTTAAGCTGTCTGATGACAATTGATGAAAAGGGAAACGTCACGGATTATGAAATTGCGGAAACGGTGATTTGCGTAGACAGAAGGATGTCTTATACAAGTGTCAAAAAGATTCTGGAGTATCAGGACGAGCAGGAATGCAGGGAATATGAGACGTTAGTTTTGATGTTTCAACAGATGGAAGAACTGGCGGCGATTCTGCGTAAAAAGAGACACAAGAGAGGCTCTATTGATTTCGATTTCCCGGAAAGTAAGATTTTGCTGGACGAGGAAGGGCATCCGACGGAAATTAAACCTTATGAGAGAAATGTGGCAACGAAAATGATAGAGGATTTTATGTTGCTTGCCAATGAGACGGTGGCGCAGCATTTTTTCTGGATGGAGCTTCCTTTTTTGTATCGTACACATGAGAAGCCGGAGCCGGAGAAAATCATGAAATTATCGACTTTCCTTCGTAATTTCGGGTATCATATCAAGGTGACCGGCGAGGATATCCATCCGAAAGAGATTCAGAAACTGTTGGATAAAATAGAAGGAACGGATGAAGAGATGTTGCTTAGCAGATTGGCGCTGCGCAGTATGAAAAGGGCAAAATATACGGTAGAATGCAGCGGGCATTTCGGACTTGCCTGCCAGTATTATTGTCATTTTACATCGCCCATCCGAAGATATCCTGATTTGCAGATACACCGGATTATCAAGGAACAGTTACGGGGGCGCATGAAAGAGAATCGTATCGAGCACTATCAGAGCAGGCTGCCCGCTGTGGCGAAGCATTCTTCCGAGATGGAACGCCGCGCGGAAGAGGCGGAGCGTGAGACCGATAAATTAAAGAAAGCAGAATACATGGAAGCGCATATCGGTGAAGTTTTTACCGGCGTTATTTCGGGCATTACGAGCTGGGGAATTTATGTGGAGCTGCCAAATACAGTAGAAGGTATGATTCATGTGTCAAAGCTGCCCGGAGATTACTATTATTATGACGAGAATGCCTATGAAATGGTAGGACAGGATACCGACAGAAGATTCCGGCTGGGCGAGCAGATGCGCGTCTGTGTGGACAGCGTGGAAATGCAGAGTAAAACGATTCATTTTTCGATTCCCGAAGAGCTGTAAGCGGGGAAAATCCATCGCAGCATCATCGCGGCAGCTTGAGAGAAAGGTATGGTTATTCGTATGGCGAAGGAAGCAATGAAGCTGGTTACAAACAATAAAAAAGCATATCATGACTATTTTATTGAAGAAAAATATGAAGCGGGCATAGAGCTTCATGGCACGGAGGTCAAATCCCTGAGACTTGGAAAATGCAGCATTAAAGAAGGATATATCCGCATTGAGAACGGGGAAGCGTTTGTGTACGGCATGAACATCAGCCCTTATGAGAAAGGGAATATTTTTAACAAAGACCCGTTAAGAAGTAAGAAATTATTGTTGCATAAGGTAGAAATCCGCAAGCTGGCGGGCAAGATATCGGAGCAGGGATATACGATTGTTCCTTTGCAGGTTTATTTCAAGGACGGCAGGGCGAAGCTGGAAATCGGTCTGGCAAAAGGGAAGAAGCTTTATGATAAAAGGCAGGATATTGCGAAGAAAGACCAGCGCAGGGAACATGAGAGGGATTTTAAAATCAGAAATTTATAAAATACCATATTAAAATAAAGAAATCTATGTTAAAATAGTAGTAAGTAGTAAGTTCATAAGGGCCAGTCAAGGTTTCGACAGGGGTCTTGCAGCTGGAGAAGCTATCC
>JAMPHJ010000051.1 GCA_023663465.1 Muribaculaceae bacterium
GATGATGTGGGACAGCAGGCGGGAAGGCAGAGCGGAAGGTCTTGCAGAAGGTAAAGCGGAAGGTCTTGCAGAGGGTATGGAAAAGAGACGAATAGATCAAGTCTGCCGGAAACTGATAAAAGGCAAAACCCCAGAAGCGATAGCAGAAGACCTGGAAGATAGTCTGGACACAGTTCAACGTATCTGCAATATAGCGGAAAAGTACGCCCCGAATTATGATGTGGAGAGTATTCTTGAAGAATATATGGCATTACAGAATTGTTGATGGTGCGGAAAGTGATAAGAAAAACCGGAATGGCTTAGGCTGTTCCGGTTTTTAAAAATTAAAATTCATTTATCCGCTGTAGTATAGGGAAAAATAGTGTGGCAAAATGTCTGAAAATGGGGTATGATATTCTATGAGTGACTACGAAACCAGATTTTGTAGGCAAAACGCGAATTTGTGCCTGTGCTATTAACGCTTTAGTCTACAAATACCACGGGTCAAGATAGGAGCATGGTTATTAAAATGAAAAAATTGGGTAATCGCTGGAAGAATTTTTTTTCAAAAAAAGAATCTGAACTGGACGAAGAATTGAAAGATAATGAGCTTGAAGAAGATGATGAATTGGAAGACGATGAGTTAGAAGATGAGGATGAATTAGAAGACGAGGATGAATTAGAAGACGAGGATGATTTAGACGGCCACGATGAATCTGAGGATGAAGAATCCGGGGAAGATGATGAAGCGTCCGGGGATGAAGAAGACAGTGACGAATCAGCGGATAATAGCGATAGAAAATTTTGGGCGAAAAATGGCGGCAGGTTAGAAGCGGCTAACGAAGAATTAGAGGATGAGGAATCGGAATCTGAGAAAGAGAAAATCAACGAATCCGGGAAAGACGAAGAAGAGTCAGAGGAGGACGACGAATCCGGGGAAGACGAAGAAGAGCTAGAGGATGACGAACCTGGGGAAGACGAAGAAGAGCTGGAGGACGACGAACCTGGGGAAGACGAAGAAGAGCTGGAGGACGACGAATCTGGGGAAGACGAAGAAGAATTAGAGGGCGATGACGAATCCGACGATGAAGATGAATTAGAAGAAGATGACGAAGAAGAATCTGATGATGAGGACGAGGAAGATGATGAAGAGTATTCTTTGGATGAGGACTCGCAAGAGGACAGTAGACGCGTTTATCGGCGTAAAAGGCGGATACGGAATCAGATGATTGCTTATGGAATTGTTTTTATCTGTCTGGTTGCCCTGGCTGGCGCGGGGGTTGCGGCAGGACGGCGCATATCGGTGTTTGTGAAGGCGAGACAGCAGGCAAAACAGCAGGAGGAGCAGTTAAAAGAACAAGAGGAACAGGCAGAGCAGCAGCCGGAAGAGATTGTAGTCGCGGCGCCGCCGGTTATTGAAGAAGAGCCTGAGGAAGAGGATATGGTGGACGAGCAGTTAGAGGAGTTTATCAGCAGCTGTATCCTGGCGATGCCCTTAGAAGATAAAGTAGCAGGTTTGTTTGTGGTTACACCGGAGGCATTGACTGGCGTTGGAACGGTCGTACAGGCGGGCGAAGGTACGCAGGAGGCGCTGAATCAGTATGCCGTCGGCGGATTGGTGTATTTTTCCAAGAATATATTGAATCAGGAACAGTTGGCGGGAATGTTGTCTAACACGGTATCCATGAGTAAATATCCTGTTTTTCTGGCGGTGGATGAGGAAGGCGGTGAGGTTGCGCGGGTGGCGAATAGCAACATCAGTGTAAGCAATGTAGGCGATATGGCGGCGATTGGCGCGGGCGGAGACGCTGCTGCTGCACGGACAGCGGGTATGACGATAGGCTCTTATTTAAAAGACCTTGGATTTAATCTGGATTTTGCCCCTGTAGCAGACCTTGCAAACGCAGGACATAGCGCTTTGGGAAATCGGTCGTTTGGGACGGATTCTGCGGTAACGGCGGATATGGTGTCCGGTGTGGTCGAAGGGATACAGCGTAATGGTGTCAGTGCGTGTCTGAAACATTTTCCAGGACTGGGTTCTACCCAGGAGGATACGCATGAAGGAAGGGTGGAAACCACCAAAACGCTGGAAGAGATGAGGGAATCTGATTTTATCCCATTTCAGGCGGGGATTGATGCCGGAGTGAATCTTATCATGGTCAGCCATGTAACAGCGTCTGCGGTAGATACCGATGGAATGCCGAGTTCTTTGTCGAGAATTATGATTACGGATGTGCTTCGCGAAGAGCTAGGGTATGATGGCATTGTTATTACGGACGCGCTGGATATGAATGCGATATCCGCCTATTATACCTCTACGGAGGCGGCGGTAAACGCGATTAAAGCGGGCGCGGATTTGCTGCTGATGCCAGAGGATTTTGAGGCGGCGTATAGAGGGCTGCTGGCGGCAGTGCAGGACGGGACGATTTCGGAAGAAAGAATTGATGAATCTTTGAGGCGAATCTACCGTGTGAAGTATGCCGATAAGCTCAAATAGCGGTTTTTAATTAATTGTCGGAGAATTATATATAATTAATAATATTGTGTGAATTGATAAAATTTTAATTTTTCCATTGACAAAGACCAAGAGGTGTAGTATGCTATTATTTGTCGGAAAGAGATGTTTTGATATATCTTGCTCAGATAGATAGTATGCGCGAGTGGCTCAGTTGGTGGAGCGCGACCTTGCCAAGGTCGAGGCCGCGGGTTCGAGTCCCGTCTCGCGCTCTTTTTATTTTGGTAAAAATGGCGGAAATGCTGATAAATACAGTATTTCCGCTATTTTTGCCTTGTGGTTAAAAGATTAGGCTTACTTATCATTATTGATGCCACTTGTGGCGCATTTTAAGTCGGGAAAATTAATACAAAATTTCCGGCTGAAAAATCTCTGTTTTTTCAATCTAATCCTCTAGGTTTTTTCCCATATCTGATATATAATATAATAAGAACAGAAAGAAGGATGAGTATCCCATGTTTGGTAAAAAATCAGCATTTGGAAAAAGGACGGCGGTGGAGTCCTATGATAAAGAGACCCAGAAACCCGTCATAAGATGCAGTATCTGCACCGGGGAACAGGTGGCAGGATTTAAGGATATCCGTACCGGAAAGTTTGAGGAAGTCATGCTGATAAAGAACAGCAAGGATATGGATACTTTCATGCAGAGGTATCAGTTGACGGACGTCAGTAAGGAATATTAGCATTCTGATATAAATAACAGATGATATTTCATAATTACAATCAGGAAAGAAGGCAGTTGTTATGAAAATTGTCAAAAAGATTCTATATGGGATTATGGGACTTTTTGTCCTATGTTGCGGTTTGATTTTATTATGTGCCGCAAAACCGGAGCTTTCTGGGCAGCTTGCAGATGTGCTGGGGCTTGGGGAAGAGGCGGAAGATTTACAGGCATCCGCATCGGGTGTCATCAGTACGGACGACGGCGGGGATACGCCTTATCTGGCGGAGCCGGAAAATACGGAGGATGGTGACAACACGGAAGATGAGACCGGGCGGGATTATGAAACGCGCCCAGGGGGTGTCGTGTGGTCAGAACCGGATACGCAGTATCCGAAACCGCAGAATACGAGTACGCAGGGCAATTCGGAAGATACAGAGAAAAAGATAGACCCTTCCGCATTGGGACTCAGCGTGCCGGAAAATGTGGCGGGCAAGAATGGTTATGAGCCGGTTCAGGGAAATAACAGCGAGATTGATGATGAAGAGGCGGACAGGCTTTTCAGGCAGTTAAGCACTGGACAGACCGGGGACGGGCTTACCTTTGATGCGCAGTTTTATCCATATTATTATATGCTGGATGATGCGGGCAAGCATCTTTACCGTCAGATTTATGCCAATGCGAATGCCTTAACCGAGCAGTTTGCGCCTGTGGAAGACGTATCCGTGACAGGATTAAAAAATACGTTTGCGGCAGTTTATAACGATCACCCGGAGCTGTTTTGGATGGATACGGCGTATTCTTGTAAATATAGAAGCAACGGACAGTGTGCGGAAATTGATTTACAATTTAATTATACGGCGGAAGATTTGAGGAAAGAAACGGCGACATTTGAGGAAAAGTCCAATGAAATCGTCAATGAGGCTAAGAATCTGGAAAGCGATTATGAGAAGGAAAAGTATGTGCATGACAAACTGCTTGCCAAGGCGGACTATGTGGCATATGCCAAAATCAATCAGAGTGCATACAGCGCCCTTGTCAACGGCAGGACGGTCTGCGCCGGTTATGCCAGGGCGTTTCAGTATATGCTGCAGCAGCTTGGGATTCCCTGTTATTATTGTACAGGATATGCGGGGGAAAGCCATGCATGGAACATTGTCGCCTTAGAGGGCGGATATTATAATGTGGATGTGACATGGGATGATACGGGGGCAGGCACCTATACTTATTTTAACAGGACGGATATGGATATCGCGGGGAATCATCTCAGACAGGATCTTTCTGTGAATCTGCCCGCTTGTAACGGAACGACGTATCGGAATCTGGAAAAGACTGATGATACGGAAGCGGATAAGGACAAAGAGAAAGAACAGAATCAGGATACCGGCGACAATAGAAGGAGTCTGGCGGATTTGGGAATGACGAAGGAAAATACGCTGAGTTCCCTGGAAGATTACTATAACAGTTGTTATCAAAATCTGCTTCTCCGGGGTAAAGGTAATTATACTTTTAGCAATGCAATAGCAGGTTCTTCTGTTTTTCAGGATGTCTGCGGTGCTTATGACTCAAGAGATTACAGGCAGGGATACATAGACAGCGTGATGACAGATTTAGACGCATCTAACTATCGGATAGACTGGCGGATTGAAGCGTTGCAGGATGATTACTATCTGGTGACGCATGATGTTGTAATCGAGTAAAATACCGGAGGGAAGGGGTTTTAAGATATGAGGGTATTGGTAGTGAATGGGAGTCCTAAGGGAAAAAATAGCGTCACCTATCAGACGATACGCTTTTTACAGAAAAAATTTCCGAAAGATACCTTTGAAACAATTCATGCAGGCGCGCAGATTGGACGGCTGGAACAGGATATGACGCCTGTGTGTGACGCTGTGAAAGAGGCGGATATGATTCTGTTTGCCTATCCGGTCTATACGTTTATTGCACCGGCTCAACTGCAGCGTTTTATCGAATTGCTCAAAGAACAGGGGCTGGATTTGTCCGGAAAGTATATGAGTCAGATTACGACTTCCAAGCATTTCTATGATGTGACGGCACACGGTTATATGGAAGACAACTGCAAGGATATGAAGATGCGGATATTGAAAGGATTTTCCGCAGATATGTCGGAGCTTCTGACGAAGGTGGGACAGCTTCAGGTCATTACATATTGGAATTATACGAAACATATAATAGAGCAGGAAGCAAAGCCGGATAGCGAGAAGGATAAAAAGACAAATCCTAAGGAAAAAAGTAAGAAATATCGGGTCGTAATTGTGACGGATTGTAAAAAGGAAAACGAACGACTCCGGCAGATGATTATTGACTTTAGAAAAGGGTTGCCTTTCGTAAGCCATGTGGTGAATCTGCAAGATTTTGAGTTCCAGGGCGGCTGCCTTGGCTGTCTTCATTGTGCAGCGGACGGCGTTTGCATTTATCAAGACGGCTTTGAGGAGCTTCTGCGGAATAAAATCCAGCGTGCAGACAGTATCGTCTATGCTTTTTCCATCAAAGACCACTCTATGGGACCGCTGTTTAAAGTATATGATGATAGGCAGTTTTGTAATGGGCACCGCAGTGTGACGATGGGGAAACCTACGGCATATCTGATTGATGGCGAGTTTTCCCAGGAAGAGAATCTGCGAATGATATTGGAAGGCAGGAGTCAGGTGGGCGGCAATTTTCTCGCAAGTATTGCCACCAATGAAGGCGTCGGGGCGGACTCCCCCAGAGTCTGTGCGGATAAGCTGGCGTATGCCTTGATACATAGAATCAAAGTGAATGATAATTTTTATGGTGTTGGCGGCAGGAAAATTTTTCGGGATTTGGTTTTTGAAATGCAGGGCATGATGTATGTGGATCATAAATTCTATCAGAGAAACCGTCTGTATGATTTCCCGCAGAAAAAGATTGGCACCATTCTGTTGATGAAGCTGGTGGGATTTTTGCTGCGCCGCCCGGAAACGAAAGCGCAGGTACAGGCGAAGATGACGGAAGGGATGTTAATGCCATATGAAAAAATTATATCGTGATTATATTTTTGATTTATATGGAACATTGGTAGATATTCGCACAAATGAAGAAGAACGTGCGTTATGGAATAAGCTGAGTCTGTTCTTTGGGTATTATGGCGCAGACTATACGCCAGAGGCATTGCAGGCGGCATATCTGGCGCTGGTGTCCGCGAAGGAAAAGGCGGGAAAGAATCAAGTGCATTATGCCCACGAAGCATATCCGGAAATTCCTATTGAAGAGGTGTTTCAGGAATTATATACGGATAAAGGCGTATCGCCCTCAGAGGAGCTAATCGTACATACGGGGCAGATGTTCAGGGTTTTTTCTACGCATCATGTCAGATTGTACGCGGGCGCGAAGGAGCTTCTGCAGAAACTGCGTGAAGCGGGAAAAGGAGTCTACCTGTTATCGAATGCGCAGCGCATTTTTACAGAATACGAGCTGCGGTATTTGCAGATTTACGATTGCTTCAACGGCATTATGATTTCTTCGGATTATGGTGTGAAAAAACCGGATGAGAGGTTTTTTAGGCTGCTACTGGAAAAATATCAGATTTCCCCGCAGGAAGCGTTGATGATTGGGAACGATTTGGACAGTGATATCGCAGGGGCGAAAAGCGTTGGCATGGATACGTTTTATATTCATTCCGGGATATCACCTAAGCTGAAAAGAGAGATAGACGCGGATTATTCCATGCTGCATATGAATTTGCGAAGTTTACAAAAACAGTTGTTATTAAATACGGCAAACTGAGAGCAAGTATGGTTATTAGGTAAAAATAAAGGAGGTTATCAAAAATGGAACATAGTTTTGACGGAAAAGAATTTGTTACAAAAGTAAGCGATACCCTGTCGGCGAAGGGCAAAGAAGTGTCAGATAAGGCAAAGGAGCTTGCGGAAATCGCCAATTTAAGAAGCCAGATAAGGACTTGTGAAGAGGTTGTGAAGAAGAATTATGCGGACATTGGGAAGCGCTATTATGAGATGCATGGTTCTGAGCCGGAAGAGGAGTATGAGGAGCAGTGCAGGGCGATTCAGAATGCGCAGAAGGGGATTGAAGAGTTGGAGGAGAGGATTAGAGAAGTTAAAGGGCTGTGAGTGTGGAGACGACAGAGCAGACATAAAATCCTGCGAAGGCGCGCTTGCGCTCCGTGAAAAACGCAGCGGTACTAAGCGCAAAAGCCGCGGGGCGCGGCTTTTTTGCTAAGTGCCGGCGTTTTTCAAGGACCTTCGCAGGATTTTATGTCTGCTCTGTCGGTTCGACGGTATTGGGAAAGCGAATATGAAAAAGAAAGTAAAAAGAACATGCTTATAGGATTGAAAGAATAGTATAACGCATGTTCTTTTTTTGTGTTTTTATGGTTAAATTTAGATTTTATTGCTGTGGTTGTGCTTCGGCTTGAGGTTGTGCTTCGGGCTGCGGTTCGGGTTGGGGATTGGCGGCGGCTGCGGCAGCTGCTGCAGCGGCGGCGTTTCTTTGGTCGATTTCTGCGCGTTGTGCGGCAATTACGGCTTCGTAGTTGGGGTCTGCGAAAAATTCCATAGTGTGGGGGCAGATATTGGTCTGTACGACAGGTATCTGGCTGATGGAGCCGTCCTCATTGACGACCTGCGTATAGGAAGCGGGGGAGCCGCTTTGCAGGGTAATATCCTCTATTATGGGGAGTTCCAGAACGCCGTCTACCTTAAACGGACAGGATTCCGTAGCGGGCAGGAGCGAATACTGGCAGACCGGACCGACATAGTGGATATCGCATGTTTCGGTAGGAACCGTGCCTTCCGCAAAATATTCTGTCCGCAGGGTGCCGTTGCAGAGACCGTCTATCGGCAGCTTGCCGGAACGGGAACATACAGTAGCGGTGACGATACCTGCAGGGATACTGAAGGACTGGCTTGGCAGTTCTTCATGAATCTTGGACATCGTAGCGCGCCACAATTTCTTTGCAAGATTTTTTTCCTCGCCGGTAAGTTTGACGTTATTATCAAAACCCGCCCAGGTGGTCGCTGTATAGTAGGGTGTATAACCGGCGAACCAGACGTCGTTATAGTCGGAAGTGGTGCCTGTTTTACCGGCGATTGCCATATTGCCGAAATTTACGGAGCCGCCTGTGCCGCCCGCTGCAGTGACGACGTCTACCATAGCGTCAGTCAGCAGGTATGCGGTCGTTTCCTTAATGACCTGTTTAGACTGGGGCGGTGTATTGTCCAGAATGACATTGCCGTCATGGTCCAATACTTTTGTATATAGTTTGGGTTTAATATAAGTTCCGCCATTGGCAATACATGCATAAGCGGCATTTAATTCCTCGTTGGTAACGCCGTTGGTAATGCCGCCAAGCGCCAAGGACTGCTGGATATCTGAGAAGATCTGTCCATTGATTTCTTTGCGCTCAACTAAGGTGGTAAAGCCAAAGTTCATCAGATAATCGAAACCAAGCTGTGGGGTAATCCAGGTTAAAGCCTTGACAGTTACGACGTTTAACGACTCTCTGATCCCATCCCTGAAAGAGCAGAGCCCTTTAAAGGCTTCGCCATACCAGTTACCGACGGGACGTCCATTTGCATAATTAAATGGCGCATCGTTAATAACCGTAGCAAGCGTCAGACCTGCGCTGTCCAGTGCGGGCGCGTAGGTGGATACGATTTTGAAAGTGGAGCCGGGTTGTCTGACAGAGTCCGTAGCGCGGTTCAGGGTCCGGCTTCCCGATTTGGCGCCGCGTCCGCCTTCCATCGCCACGATATATCCCGTGCTCTGGTCTTCCACGACAAGGGATACCTGGGGCTGGGGCGTAAGGGAAATGGTCTCGCTGAATACTTCATCCGTGGGACCAAGTATGGCGTTTTTATACGTTTCAATATCCGCATATGCCTCTTCCTGGGATGCATAAATCAGATTGTATTTCTTATTGGATTCCTTGAAATAATCGCTTAACATTTCCTTACTATAATTGGTTCTGTCGCCGTTGGCATTGACCGTGGTCAACTCATAGTTTAAATACCACTTGGTATTGCCGGGGAAATTGTTTTCATCCGAGAATACCTCGTCGCAAATCGCCTGAATAGAAGGATCCTGTGTGGAGTATATTTTGAGACCGCCGCTGTAGAGCAGCGTAAACGCTTGTGTTTCATTGTATCCTGCTGCAACCAGATCCTCTAATACATCATCCGTAAGCGCATCTACGAAATATGTATTCACAGTGGATTCTCCATTTTCTGAATCGACGACCTGAATGCGTGAATATACGTCATCGTTTATTGCCTCGTCATACTCCGCCTGGGTAATAAATTCCTGTTCTAACATGTCGTCCAATACTTTTTTACGGCGATCCGCATTGTCCTCCGGGTGCGTAATCGGATTGTATTTGGTGGGATTTTTCGTAATGCCCGCAATTACCGCGCATTCAGACAGGTTCAAATCGCTGACGGACTTGTTAAAATAACGCAGGGAAGCTGCCTGGACGCCAAGCGTATTCTGACCAAGATTGATGGTATTCATATAGTTAATGAGAATATCGTCCTTATCCATGACTTTTTCCAGCTCCAGCGCCAGATATTGCTCCTGTATCTTACGTTTCACCCTATCGGCGAGAGAGTCCTCACTCGTCCAGTCGGTAAAGACGTTGTTTTTCAGAAGCTGCTGGGTAATGGTGCTGGCGCCTTCTGAAAAGTTAAATTTATTTCGGATACCGGTGACGCCGGCGCGCACGATACCCTTTAAGTCGATGCCATTATGCTGATAAAAACGCGCATCTTCAATGGCGACGAAAGCGTGGGCAAGATTTTCAGGAACCATATCCATGCTGACAGGAATCCTGTTAGAATCCGTGGACACCAATTTTGCCGTCTGGTTTCCTTCGATATCATAGACAAAAGTAGAAAACCCGGATGGCGTAACGTCAATATTGCCAATATCGGGAGCCGTAGCCAGAATCCCCTTAAAAACCCCGATTCCCGCGCACGCGCCCAATACCCCGACGGATATGATAAAAATCAGCATGACCTGGATAAATGTAAAACCCAGCTTCTTTCCCCATTTTGTAGATTTAGAATTAAGCGCCTTCTGCTTCTTCCTGACGCCCTTCTTTCCATAATTCATAAACTGCCTCCTAAAAATACAAGACTTTTTGCTAAGTCCACTATCCCAAACGAAACATAGAAATTCTTAGGCGGCGTTCCCTGCCATCCTAAAACTTTCCTAAGTCCACTATCCCCGGAAGAATTGCTTGCAATTCTTTCAGACGAAACATAGAAATTCTTAGGCGGCGTCCCTCTGCCGCCTTAGAATTTCTTTTCGTCTTATTATATCAAATATCATTTTCTAAAGAAAGGATTTTTCTTCCTTTTTAAGGATATATTAAGAATTGTACACAATTCTATACACTTTTATTCTTTCTTGTGCTAAGATGTAAAGAGTTATGGAAAGAACCGAGGCGGGTAGAAATGGAAAGCAAAAAAGAGCCTTACTGGGTTATCGCGCAGGGCGGTACGGGGAAAATTGAAGAGAAAAAATCGGTATTTATAGCGAATGTGGCACCGGTGCAGACGGAAGAAGAAGCGGTTTCGTTTCTTGAAGCAATGCGGAAGAAATACTGGGACGCTAAGCATAACTGCTATGCTTATGTGCTGGGGGAAAAGGCGCAGCTTGTGCGTTTTTCCGACGATGGGGAGCCTTCGGGGACGGCGGGAAAGCCGATTCTTGAGGTGTTATTGGGCATGGAAGTGCGTAATCTTATCGTAGTGGTGACAAGGTATTTTGGCGGCGTTTTACTCGGAACCGGCGGTCTGGTAAGGGCTTATACGCAAGCCACGCAGAGCGGTCTGGACGCCTGTAGTATCCGCACAATGCAATATGGTATTTTGTTTCAAATTACAACGGATTACAACGGTATCGGAAAGATACAGTATCTGTTGGGGACAAGGAAGATTGCGATAGAAGAGCCGGAGTATACGGACGTGGTATCCATCAAGGTAAAGGTTCCATATGAAGAGGAAGAGGCGGTCAGAAAAGAAATAACGGAAGCTACCGCCGGGAAGGCGCAGATTACGAAAATAGAGAGCCTGTATTATATGCAATGAGCGGTAAAAACCGCTGGGAATGGGAAGGATACTTATGAAAGAAGAAATTTTAGAGTTATTAAATTCAGGACAATACTTAAAGCTGCGTCAGCTTGTTACGACCCTCAATGTGGCGGATATTGCGGCTTATATGGAAGAAATGGAACGCGCCGATTTGCTGAAGCTGTTTCGGATTCTGCCAAAAAGCATGGCGGCGGACGTTTTTTCCTATCTGGAAATCGAGACGGAGCAATATATCATCACTTCCCTGTCGGAAAAAGATGCGGCGGTGATTATCGATAATCTGATGGCGGACGATGCCACGGACCTTCTAGAAGAGATGCCCGCTAACGTGGTCAAGAAGCTGCTTGCCCACGCAAGCCCGGATACAAGAAGGGACGTAAACCATCTGCTGCGTTACCCGGAAGATTCCGCCGGCAGTATTATGACCGTAGAGTATGTGGATTTGAAGGAATCGCTGACGGTGGAAGAGGCGATTGCCAGAATCCGTAAAGTCGGCGTAGACAGTGAAACGATTAATATCTGCTATGTGCTGGATCAGAGAAGAACTTTGGTCGGGACAGTGGCGCTGCGATACCTGCTACTTAGCCCGCCCGATGCGATTATCGGCGATATCATGCATGAAAATATCATTTCGCTGCATACCATGATGGACCAGGAGGAAGTGGCGAGACAGTTTGTGAAATATGATTTTACCTCAATGCCCGTGGTGGATAATGAAGAGCGTCTGGTCGGCATTATTACGGTCGATGACGTTGTTGATATTCTGGAAGAAGAAACGACGGAGGATATCGAGAAGATGGCAGCTATCGTGCCGTCTGACAAACCATATATGAAAACAACTGTTATTGAAGCATGGAAAAAGCGTATTCCCTGGCTTTTACTGTTGATGATTTCCGCCACCTTTACCGGAAGCATTATTTCTTCCTTTGAAGATGCACTGAGCCGGTATGTGGTCTTGACGGCGTTTATTCCGATGCTGATGGATACCGGGGGAAATGCAGGCGGACAGGCGAGCGCTATCGTCATCCGTGGACTGTCGTTGGATGAAATACAGTTTAGCGACTGGCTGACCGTTGTCTGGAAAGAAATTCGCACCGCTATTTTATGCGGTCTGACGCTGGCAGCATGTAATATTGTGAAAATGCTTATCATAGAAAGAGTCGGTATCCAGGTCGCGCTGGTAGTCAGCCTGACGCTGTTTCTTGCAGTAATTGTGGCAAAAGTGGTGGGTTCCATGCTGCCGATGGCGGCCAAGAAAATCGGAATGGACCCTGCCGTTATGGCGAGTCCATTCATAACAACGATTGTAGATGCAATTTCGCTCCTGATTTACTTTAGGATTGCCACAATCGCCCTGGGTATTTAATAACATATGTTATGCATTCGCTTTTGCAGCGGCGGAAATCGCAGCACGTTTGCGCTGGGTAGGGTCCAGAATTTTTTTCCGAATGCGGAGGTTTGTGGGTGTGACTTCTAATAGCTCGTCCGTATCGATAAATTCCAGCGCCTGTTCCAGACTTAAAATTTTGGGAGGCGTTAGGCGCAGCGCTTCGTCTGCGCTGGAAGAGCGCGTATTGGTCAACTGTTTTTTCTTGCAGACATTCAGCTCGATATCCTCACCGCGCCCGTTCTGTCCGACGACCATGCCGGAGTATACTTTCGTGCCGGGACCGATGAAGAGGGTGCCGCGTTCCTGGGCGTTGTAGAGACCATAGGTAATCGCCTCGCCCGCCTCAAATGCGATTAAGGAGCCCTGTTTCCGGTACTGGATATCGCCTTTGTAGGGACCGTAGCCGTCGAAAATGCTATTCATGATGCCGTTGCCCTTGGTATCGGTCATAAATTCGTTACGGTAGCCGATGAGACCCCTTGACGGGATGGAAAATTCCAGACGGGTATAGCCGCCGGAAGCCTGTCCCATATTTTTCAGTTCCCCTTTCCGCTGGCTTAATTTCTCGATAACGGTGCCGGAGAATTCATCGGGAACATCCACATAAGTCAGTTCCATCGGCTCCAGTTTTTTACCGTTTTCATCCGTTTTATATAAGACTTCCGCCTTGCTGACGGCAAATTCATAGCCTTCCCTGCGCATATTTTCAATCAGGACGGACAGATGCAGTTCGCCCCTGCCCGATACTTTGAAGGCTTCCGTCGTCTCGGTTTCCTCGACCCGCAGGGATACGTCCGTATTGAGTTCCCTAAAAAGCCTGTCCCGAAGATGCCTGCTGGTGACGTATTTTCCTTCCTGCCCGGCGAGGGGGGAGTCGTTGACGATAAAGTGCATCGCGATGGTCGGTTCCGAGATTTTCTGAAACGGAATCGGGTCGGGGGCATCCGGGGAACAGAGCGTATCGCCGATATGGATGTCGGAGATGCCGGAAATCGCCACAATGGAGCCAATACCTGACTCTTTGACTTCCACTTTATTCAGACCGTCGTATTCATAGAGTTTGCTGACTTTTACTTTTTTCATCTTGTCGGGCTCGTGGTGGTTTACGATGACCACGTCCTGATTGACTTTGATAGTGCCGTTATCGACTTTGCCGACCCCGATGCGTCCCACATATTCGTTATAATCGATGGTACTGATTAATACCTGTGTCCCAGCTTCCGTATCGCCGCAGGGTGCGGGAATATGCTCTAAGATGGTATCGAACAAAGGGGTCATGTCCTTGCCCTTTACGGTCAGTTGTTTTGTGGCGGTGCCGGTTTTGGCGGAGGCATAGACGAAAGGGCAGTCTAACTGTTCATCGCTGGCGTCTAAGTCCATCAGAAGCTCTAAGACTTCATCTTCCACCTGTATCGGTCTGGCTTCCGGCCTGTCGCATTTGTTAAGGCATACGATAACGGACAAATCCAGTTCCAGAGCTTTCTTCAAAACGAATTTGGTCTGGGGCATGGGACCTTCAAAAGCGTCCACCACAAGGATAACGCCGTTTACCATTTTTAAGACGCGCTCCACTTCGCCGCCGAAGTCCGCATGTCCAGGGGTGTCGATGATATTGATTTTGACGCCTTTATACATAACAGCTGTATTTTTTGATAAGATTGTGATGCCGCGCTCCCGTTCGATATCGTTGGAATCCATAACGCGCTCCGCTACTTCCTGATTTTCACGGAAAACGCCGCTCTGCTTTAACAGTTCATCGACCAGCGTCGTCTTACCGTGGTCTACATGGGCGATGATTGCAATATTTCTGACGTCTTCTCTAACTTGGTTCATTGTATGGGGGCTCCTTTCCTAATCAGTCAGCTTTTTCTTCCTTTTATATAGTACAAAAAATAGAAAACCTAAGATTTTCAAACCCATTCAGTATAGCACTACCCCGGAAAAGATGCAAGTCATAGGAAAAAAAGCACACGGAAAGCGCATGGAAATCAATTTTCAGCTAGCATATAGGTTGGGCGGGAAAGACATCATTACGCGACCGCTAACAGTTCTATTCTGTAAATTTATACATATATTGATACTACAATACTGACAAAATTCTTAAAGAGTAAGATTCTTTAACAAAGAAGGGAGAACAAAACATGACAGATAAGGTAATTGAAAACAACCAGGTGACGATTATGGGGGAAATCGTAAGCGACTTTTTGTTTAGTCACGAAATATTCGGCGAAGGATTCTATATGGTGGATATCAGCGTGGATAGACTGAGTGACTCTACGGATATCATTCCCGTTATGGTATCGGAGCGGCTTTTAGACGTCAATGAAGACTATAAGGGCATGAAAATCAGCATTACGGGGCAGTTCCGCTCATACAACAGGCACGAGGAAAAGAAAAACAAATTAGTGCTTTCCGTATTTGCACGGGAGATTGATTTCGTGGACGATATTGAAGAGAGCGCGAAGACCAATCAGATTTTTCTGGATGGCTATATCTGCAAAGCGCCGATTTATCGGAAAACGCCCCTGGGAAGGGAAATTGCGGATTTATTGCTTGCGGTAAACAGACCTTATGGGAAATCGGATTACATACCCTGTATCTGCTGGGGAAGAAACGCCAGATTTGCCAGCGCTTTCGAGGTGGGCAGCAGGTGTGCAATCTGGGGAAGAATCCAGAGCAGGGAATATATGAAGAAAATCTCGGAAGATCAGCTTGAGAGGCGAATCGCATATGAGGTATCCGTCAGCAAATTGGAAATCATAGAGGAGGAGCAGGAGTAAGCGGGCTGAAATGAAAGAAGTTGCGTTTCCAAGGTAACTGTGCTATGATAGGTATCAGATTGCAAAATTCTGATATTTATGAGGTGCAATATGAAAAAGGGAATGATTCATATATATAGCGGGGAAGGGCATGGTAAGACGCCGGCAGCGCTGGGTAAGGCGCTCCAGAGAGCCTGCAGGGGTGAAAACGTTGTCATCATACGTTTCCTAAAGGGAAAAGGAATGTCGGATTCAGCATTCGTTAAACGCCTGGAACCGGAAATCAAAATCTTTCGTTTTGAAAAATCGGAAGATGACTTTAGGTATCTTTCAGAAGAGCGGAAAGCGGAAGAAATATCCAATATCCGCAACGGGCTGAATTTTGCCAAAAAAGTAATGAATACGGATGAATGCGATTTGCTGATTCTGGATGAAATCCTGGAAGTGCTGGATAACGGTATCATTTCAGTGGAGGAGTTAAAAACACTGATGTTATGTAAACCCGACGGAATGGATGTTATCATGACGGGCATTACGCTGAGCGACGAAGTGGGGATGCTGGCGGACGAAGTGACCAGAATCGAAACGGTGTTTTCCAAAGTCTGATAAAATCAAGGCGCTTTGCATTGACAGAAAAGCATAATGGTGCTATGATGATTTTATACAATTGTATACAATATTAGCATAATAAAAGTTGATAGAGGTTGCATTTTTTATCAGTAGGGACGTGGATGCGGCAGATGCAGAAGAAGCGTCCAGAAAGGAAAAAATGCCGAAAGGAAAGATACGCTGCATATTTTTCCTTGGGCATACGGTTAAGAGCCGTATGACTGTCATCGAATCAGATGGGGCGCTATCCAAATATTTTTAAACTATTTAAAAATGAAGCTGACCCTTTTTGGTCAGCTTTTTTGTCATATTAGGAAATTGCGCAAGCGATTTTCTTGTTGGCAGCATATATGCGATTTAAAGAAGGAGGAAAAGAGGATATGGCGATTTTTGAAGGCGCAGGCGTAGCGATTGTGACACCGTTTCATGAGGACGGCAGTGTAAATTATGAGAAATTTGCAGAGCTTGTGGAAGAGCAGATTCAAAACGGCACCGATGCAATTATCGTGTGCGGCACCACCGGGGAAGCATCCACCCTTAGTCATGAGGAGCATCTTTCGGTGATTAAATTCTGTGCCGAAACAGTGAAGGGAAGAGTGCCTGTTATTGCCGGTACAGGCTCCAACTGCACCGAAACGGCGATTTACCTTTCCACGGAAGCGGAAAAATACGGCGTGGACGCTCTTTTGACTGTGACCCCTTATTATAATAAGGCGACGCAGAACGGATTGTTTGAACATTTTAAGGCGATAGCAGATTCTGTGAAACTTCCAATTATTCTATACAATGTACCGAGCAGGACCGGCTGCAACATTTTGCCGCAGACGGCGGTCAGACTCTGTAGTGCAGTGCCTAATATTGTAGGAATCAAGGAAGCCAGCGGCAATATTTCGCAGGTTACGAAGCTGGCGTCCTTAGCGCAGGGAAAAATTGATATTTATTCCGGGAATGATGACCAGATTGTTTCGATTCTGGCGCTGGGCGGAAAAGGCGTTATATCTGTGCTTTCCAATGTTGCACCCAGGCAGACCCATGAAATCTGTGCGAAGTTTTTCGCAGGTGATGTGGCGGGAAGCTGTAAAGAGCAGTTGCGTGCCATTGAATTGTGCGACGCGCTATTTTGCGAGGTCAATCCGATTCCGGTGAAAGCGGCGTTGAATCTGCTGGGTAAAAAAGTAGGTTCCCTGAGACGACCGCTGAGTGATATGGAGCCGGAAAATGTGGAAAAATTGCGGAAGGCGATGCAGAATTACGGGCTGCTAGGTTAAATTGTGCAAAGCAGGCAGGATTTGCTTAGGCGGCGGAAACTGTATTTTGCAGATTGGGAAAGGACAGATAGTATGGTAAAAGTCATTATGCATGGCTGCAATGGGAAGATGGGGCAGACCATCAGCGGACTTGTTGCAGCGGATGAGGATATCGAGATTGTGGCGGGCATAGACGCCTATGATGACGGGCGCGGCGATTATCCGGTTTTTACGGATTTGGGCGCCTGTAACGTGGAAGCGGACGCGGTGATAGATTTCAGCACGGCATCGGCGGTAGACGCCTTATTGGACTATTGCGTGGATAGAAAACTGCCCTGCGTTTTGTGTACGACGGGACTTTCTGAAAAACAGCTGGAAAAAGTCCGCCTTGCTTCTAAAAAAACAGCTGTTATGAAATCGGCGAATATGTCCCTTGGCATTAATATGCTGTTAAAATTATTAAAGGAGGCGGCGTCCATACTTGCGCCCGCCGGATTTGATATGGAAATTGTAGAAAAGCATCATAATCAGAAAGTAGATGCGCCCAGCGGTACGGCGCTTGCCCTTGCTGATTCTATCAAGGAAGAATTAGACGACGGTTATGAATATGTGTATGACAGAAGCGGCAGACGGGAAAAAAGGAGCCGGAAAGAAATTGGCATCAGCGCCGTCAGAGGCGGTACGATTGTGGGAGATCATGACGTGATTTTTGCGGGAGCGGATGAAGTGGTGACGTTTTCCCACAGGGCTTATTCTAAGGCGGTATTTGGAAAAGGCGCTATCCAGGCGGCGAAGTTTCTTGCCGGAAAGCCAGCGGGCATGTATGATATGAGCGATGTAATCGGTTGAGGAGAAAGTTCATGGATGAGTTAGAACAGAGATATTTGAGAAGCCTTGCGAAGCAGTATCCGACAATTGCGGAGGCTTCCACGGAAATCATTAATTTACAGGCGATTTTGAACCTTCCGAAAGGGACGGAGCATTTCATGACGGATATTCATGGGGAGTACGAGCAGTTTAACCATGTGCTGAAGAACGGCTCCGGCTCCGTCAGACGTAAAATAGATGAGGAATTTGGCAATACGCTTAGCAATAAAGATAAGAAAAGTCTTGCCACCCTCATTTATTATCCGCGGGAAAAGCTGGATATCATGCTGCGGGAGGAAGATGAGAGCGGTATCGAGGACTGGTACAAGATTACACTGCACCGTCTGGTACAGATTACGAAAAGGGTGTCGTCCAAATATACCCGTTCCAAAGTCAGGAAGGCGCTGCCACCGGATTTTGCCTATATTATTGAGGAGCTGATTACGGAAAAAGCGGAAATTCAGGATAAAGAGGCGTATTATAATGAAATTATCCATACAATTATCCGCATCGGCAGGGCGCCGGAGTTCATTACGGCGCTTAGTAATCTGATACAGCGGCTGGTTATCGACCATCTGCATATTGTAGGCGATATTTATGACAGAGGACCGGGCCCCCATATTATTCTGGATACATTACGACAGTATCATTCCGTGGACGTGCAGTGGGGCAATCACGACGTCGTCTGGATGGGGGCAGCGAGTGGACACCTTGCCTGCATCGCCAATGTCATCAGGAATGCGGCGAGATATGGAAATCTGGATATCCTTGAGGAAGGATATGGAATCAATCTGATTCCGCTTGCCACCTTTGCTATGGAAGTCTACCGGGATACGGATTGCGACCTTTTTGCCATCAAATACAATACGCAGTACGATACGAAAGACTTGAGTCTGGATATGAAGATGCATAAGGCAATCGCCATCATCCAATTTAAGCTGGAAGGGCAGCTCATTAAGCGCCGCCCGGAATTTGCTATGGATGACAGGCTACTGCTGGACAGGGTTGATTATGAAAAGAAAACCGTGATGATTGGCGGACAGGAATATCATATGAAGGATGTGGATTTCCCTACTGTGAACAGGGAACGCCCTTACGAGCTGTCCAAAGAAGAAGAGCAGGTGATGGAGCGGCTGCGCCATGCGTTTGTCAAGTGTGAGAAGCTGCAGAAACATGTGCGGTTCCTTTTTTCCAATGGAAGCCTTTATAAAATTTATAATTCTAATCTGCTTTATCATGGCTGTATGCCGATGGACGAGGAAGGACATTTCAGCAAAGTCAATATATTCGGCGAAGAATACAGCGGCAAGGAATTGTACGATGTATTGGAGCAGTATGCCCGCAAAGGTTATTATACAAGCAATAACTGGCAGGAAAAGTTAAGGGGGCAGGACATACTCTGGTATATCTGGGCGGGACCTAATTCCCCGGTGTTTGGCAAGGATAAAATGGCGACTTTTGAACGTTATTTCGTTGAAGAAAAAGAAACCCATGTGGAAACGAAAAATAGTTATTACAGACTGCTGGATAACGAGGACGTGATTAACAATATTTTAACGGAGTTTGGGCTGGACGTGGACAAGTCCCATATCGTCAACGGGCATGTTCCGGTGGAGCTGAAAAAAGGGGATACCCCGGTCAAATGCGGCGGGAAACTGTTGATTATCGACGGCGGTTTTTCCAAGGCGTATCAGGATAAGACTGGAATCGCGGGTTATACACTGGTGGTCAATTCCTACGGGATGCGTCTTGTGGCGCATGAGCCGTTTGAATCCACGGAATCGGCGATTATTAACGAATCCGATATTTTTTCAGATTCCATCATTCTGGAAACAAGCACCATGCGGCAGAAAATTGCCGATACAGACATTGGGAAAGAACTGCGGGAAAGCATCCGGCAGCTGGAAATATTATTACAGGCATACCGGGATGGAACCATAAACGAAAAATAGAATAAAAAACGACAAATATACAGAAACGCCGAAAGGGGCACTTCCATATGGCAGGTGTCCCTTGGGGCGGTTCTTTTCTTATTTGTCGTTGATGTTATTGTCCGTTTGCATTGTTGCTGCCAGTCGTGTTTCCGGCTGCATCATCCATAACGTTCTCTACGCCATTTGCAACATCATCTACTGCATTTCCAATCGCGTCTCCAGCGTCCGATACGGCGTCGCCGACTGCATTACCCGCGTCGCCTACCGCGTCCCCGGCATCGCCAAGGATGGAATTATCGGAATCTGCACCATTCGTATTGTTGTCGCCGCTTGTTACGGAATTGACATTATCTGTATTGGAAGCGCCGTTTGTGCCGTTAGATGCAGTATCTGTGCCTGTGCCCGTACCCATGCCGGCGTCAGTGCCCGTACCTGTGCCCATGTCAGAGCCTGTACTTGTGCCATTGCCTGCGCCTCCCGCAGTACCTGTGGAAGCATTGCCGGCAGTATCCGTGCCCGTTCCGGCTCCTGTGGTAGCGTTATCCTCTGTACCAGTGCCAGTATTACCTGCGCCGGCATCATTGGCGTTGTTGCTACGATTACCGCAGGCGGTCATCAGAGACATCGTAAGAACCATGAGTGCTGCAAATAATAATGTTCTTATTTTTTTCATGATTTTCACTCCTTTATTTGCGATATTCATTATGATAAAACAGAAATTGTGCAACTTCCTGTTCCATGTTATTATGTCAGATAGGGAGTAAAATATGCGTAGGAGAAATTGTTAATATTTTTATCTGAGTTTGAACCGTAGCGAGAGCGGGCCTGCGTTGGATTGTATCTTCTGTACAACGGA
>JAMPHJ010000052.1 GCA_023663465.1 Muribaculaceae bacterium
ATCGCCATCTGGGAATAAGCGCCCTCCGCCCCCTGGAACACAATGCGGGCATTCTGCACATCCAGACTATCCACGCCGATAAAGGGCAGTTTCCCCAGACTGCCTTTATCCGAAAGTTTCTTATATTGCAGCTTCCTGCTCATCGACATAATCTGCTCAAACAGCTCCTGAATCCCATGACTGTTAAAGTCGTTATGGGTCATGGATTTCACTTTCTGCAGCTTCTCATCTTCCCGCGCCTTATCAAATACTTTCTTGCCCGTCTCGATTTTATAATCTGCGACCTGGGAAGAAATATCCATGCGCCTCTCATATAACTGTACAATCTGCTCATCTATCTCATCTATCTGTTTCCTCAATTCCAACAAGTCCATAAGCCGTTTTTTTCCTTCCGTTATTCCGTGCATTTTATAACCGCCGGATTTTTCCATTTCGCTTCTCTTTTTATATTATAACAAAACCTATCCGCACGCAAGCAGGTTTGATGCGTTGTTGTGAAAAACCCCTTCCCCCTGACAAAAATCACTTGATACCATCCCCATTTGCGACTATACTATATCTATAGATTTCACCAGAAATCTCATTTTCAAAATAAGGAGCGGACGATATGACAAACAAGAAAAAAACGCTATTGATTCTGGGGGTTGTCCTGATTCTGCTGCTGTTATTATTCGCTGTCGTGATATTTACCAACAGAATCCCCATGAATGAAGACAACATAACCGGTAATACTGCTGGAAATCTAAATAATGGCGGTCTTTTCTGCGAGACTGAAGAGCGGGTTTATTTTGCAAACGCTTATGACGGTAATTCCCTCTATTCCATGAATCCCGATGAAACGGACATGAAGAAGCTGGGCGTCAATTCCGTATCCCTCATCAACGCCGGGGGAAAATATCTTTACTATTACATGGAAAGCGGCACCAATCCAGAAAACTCCGGCAAAGGGTTAGGCTATATGGGACGCACCGCCGGCATCTACCGCAGTAAACAGAATGGCAAAAGCACGGTCTGCCTGAACAGGACTTACGTCACCCTGATGCAGTTATGCGGCAATTATCTATATTATCAGGATAACGGCACCAAAAAAGAGCCTTCTCTTTGCAAGGTAAAAATTGACAACTCAGAACAGGTAACGGTTGCCGACTATATTATCAATCCGGTATCTTATGTAAACGGTAATATTTATTTCAACGGCACCCAGGAAGACCACTATCTCTATGCGCTGGATACGAGAACCGACAAAGCGGCTACCATCTGGCAGGGAAATATCTGGAATCCTGTCTATATGGATAATTACGTCTACTATATGGACGTTGCAAACAATTACCGCCTATGCCGCTATTCCCTATCCGACGACCGGATTGAAGTGCTGACCGACGATAGGATTGACTTTTTCAATATTTACGACTACTACATCTATTACCAGAAAAGCTCCCAGACGGATCCTGCCTTAAAGAGAATGTATTTAGACGGCAGTAATCCCGAAATCATTGCGGAAGGTACTTATGAAAATATCAATATCACTTCCGAATACGTCTATTTTAACCAATACGGCGCATCTGTGCCTGTCTATAAAGTAAGCACATACGGCAGCGCTTCGGTCACGACTTTTGACGCGGCAAGAGATGCAGCGATGGAAAATCTGAAAGAATAAGAAATGAAAATGCAAAAAGGAGCTGCATTGCTTTCCTGTCTGTGAAGCAATGCAGCTCCTTTTTACTGTTTAACGCAGTCTAAATTCCTTCTCAAAAATTGCTTCCGGCAGCATCCGATGATAGATGGAAGCCAGTTTTTCTCCTAGCCTTTCCCCTGCTCTTTCGCTGCCAAGACACAATACCATCAGCTTATACGCCACGCCGAAGACATAACTTCTTACACCGGTCATGACAACGCCGTTTCGCTCATAGAAAGCAATCCGCTTCTTTCGGATTTGTCTTTCCGCTTCCGCGCAGTCCTCTTCATCGTCCTCCACTTCAAAGATAATGCCGTCCCACTCCATGCATTCCTCTTTTAGCAGACCAAGCGCAGCCGTGCCAAAACCTTTTCCCCTTGCTTCCTCGCAGACCGCAAAATAATCCAGCAGCAGCATATTGGCAGCGCTATCCGCCATGATAAAGGCATAGGCGCGCAGCTCCTGTTTTTCCTTTTTTACCCCGCCATCCTCACCTTCCATATCCTCATAAAATCCATAGGCGCGGTAACATCCCTGCTTCCACAGCATCTCTATCATGGAAAACGGTTTCAGCTCGCCTGCGGGAAAATCCCGGTGCGCATGTCCGAGATAGACTGCTTTTGCCTCATCTATCCGCAGCGGTCTAATGGATATATTCTGAATCGATGACATGTTTTTCTCCCGACTTCTGCACTTCCTCATAGAGCTGCACTACCGTCTTACCAAACACCGGATGCACCACATAGGGCACAATCTGGGAAAGCGGCTCCAGCACAAAGTCCCTGTTCTGCATATCGATATGCGGAATCTGCAGGGTGTCCGTATTCAGAACCAGATCATCATAAAAGATAATATCCAAATCCAGCGTTCTCGGTCCCCAATGCAGTTTCCGTTCCCTGCCCGCCGCCTGCTCGATTTCGTGCAGTTTCTCCAGAAGCTCTTCCGGCGTATATAAAGTCTTCACAACAAGCGCGCCGTTTAAAAACTCGTCCTGTTCCACTTCGCCGTAAGCAGTGGTGCGTACCAGCTCGGAAGTCCTTACCAGACGGCATCTTTCATCCTGCTCGATTGCCTTGATTCCATCCCGGATATATTTCTGTTTATCTCCCACATTGGAACCTGTGGCAAGGCATACCATATGCCATCTGCGGGTAATCCGCACGGATACCGACTGGACGTCTAGTCCGATAGGCGCTTCCGGTTTCCTGATTTCCAAGGTAATTCCTTCCACAAGGGGAAATTCCGATAAAACCGCCTCCGCCGTCTTTTCCGCCACGGTCTCTATCAGCTTAAAGACCGTTTTTCCGATATATGTATGAATAAAATTGCACACTTCCCCATAGCTTGTCGTCAGTCCCAGCTTATCTTCCTGTCCCGCTTTCCTGGTATCCATATATAACACTGCATTGACATAAAAATTCTGTCCTGTTTCATTCTCTTCCTGATATACCCCATGATAGGCATATACCTGCAGATTTTCAATAATAATCTCATCCATTGGCTATTTATACTCCCTTACTCTCTTTTTTAGCGGAGATACAAAAGCGCCTCCGTCATTTTGACAGCCCTTGCATTTGCTTTCACATCATGCACACGCACAAACATCGCTTCCCGCATGGCAGCGAAGACCGTTGTAACCAACGTTCCTTCCAGCCGCTCTTCTACTGGCAAGTCAAGGGTTTCCCCGATTACAGACTTTCTGCTTGCGCCAAGCAATACCGGATATCCGAAGCTATGCATGACTTCCAGTCTTTCAATGGCTTCCAAATCATTCTTATGGCTCTTTCCAAATCCTACGCCTGGGTCTAAGATAATCTTCTCATTTGCGATTCCCGCCTTCTGCGCGATGCTGACCGTTCCTGCTAAATCTTCCAGAATATCCTGCATGAAATCTTTATAATCCGGCTCTTTCCGGTTATGCGCCAGACAACAGGGGATTCCCGCTTCCGCGATAACCTTCGCCATATTTTCATCATATTTTAAGCCCATGATATCATTAATCATATCCACGCCAGCCGCAATCCCTGCTTTGGCAACCCCGCTTTTATAGGTATCTAACGATATCGGAATATCAAATCTTGCCTTCACCTGCTCTATCACAGGTACAACCCTGCTTATTTCCTCTTCTTCTGATACGGCGCTGCTTCCCGGTCTCGTGGATTCCCCACCGATATCCACGACGTCCATGCCGTCCTTCATCATCTCTTCCACATGGAAAAGAGCTGCATCCATCTGCTGAAACTTACCTCCGTCTGAAAAAGAATCCGGAGTAACATTCAAGATGCCCATGATGTAAGTGTGTCCTTTTGTTTTAAATTCCTTTGTTCCTATTTTCATACGAATCCTCCATTTCATTATATTTTTTTCCGGTATCTTTACCGATGATGTAAAAAAAGTCATTTTGCAGTTGTAGATTGTCTTCAAAACAGCCTCTTCTCGCTATCGTCACCGTCTGGCTTCCCGGTTTTTTAATCCCGCGCATCGTCATACACATATGCTCCGCTTCCACCATGACCATAACGCCTCCTGGCTCTAAATACTCCATGACTGCATCTGCAATCTGCGCCGTCATCTGCTCCTGAATCTGCGGTCTCCTGGCAAAGACCTCTACGGTTCTCGCCAGCTTGCTCAATCCCACCACCTTTCCATCCGGCACATAAGCGATATGCGCCCTGCCGTAAAAAGGCAGGAAATGATGTTCGCAAATCGAATAAAACAGAATATCTTTTTCCACTACAATATCGTTATTCGTTACCGAAAATGTTTTTGATAAATGTACTGCTGCCGTATCGTCCATCCCGGCAAAAAGCTCCGTGCACATACGGGCAATCCTGTCGGGAGTTTCCATAAGACCCTCTCTGTCCGTATCTTCCCCGATGCCTTCCAGAAACAGTCTGACTGCCTCCTCAATCTTCTTCTGATTTACCATGAGAATCTCTCCTGATTGTGTCTCTATGTTCTACAATATGAATCAGCTCTCCCAGAATCGTCAGCGTACCAAAGGCGATGACGACTGCCTCCTTATCCCTGCCCGCAAGCAGATAAGCAAGCTCTACTGCCTCTTGCAGACTGTCCGCCACCGTAACGCTAGCATGGTATTTCCCTGCCGCCTGCGCCAGCTCATATCCGCTAAGCGCCCTGGCATTATGAGGCGGCGTCACCGTGATAATATGCTCCGCCAAGGCATGGGTCTGTATAAGAATCTGCTCATAATCTTTATCTTTCAATACTCCCATTATATAGATGATTCTTCTATTTGTAAAATAAAACCTTATGGACTGGGCGAGTTTCTTCGCCGCATCTTCATTGTGCGCGCCGTCTATGACAAAAAGCGGCGATTTTCCAATGATACTGAAACGCCCTGACCAGACGGTCTGCATAAATCCGCTTCTTAGCTGCTCCCCAGATACTGCAAAGCCCCGCTCCTTTAATCTATGAATGACTTCCAGCGCCAAAACAGCATTATCAATTTGATACTGTCCGGCTAAGGCGATTTCCATATTTTTATCCTGTTGATAGCTAAACCGCTGTTTCTTCAACCCGTATTTGATCTGGCTGACTGCACCTGTATCCACCGTAAATAAATCACAGTGATGCTCCCTCGCCTCTTCTGCGATAACAGAATATGCTTCCTCTTTCTGCGGAGCGGATACCACTAGACAGCCATCCTTGATAATCCCTGCTTTCTGCGCCGCTATTTCTTCAAGGGAACCGCCAAGCAGCGCCATATGGTCCATACTGATAGATGTAAACACCACGCAGATAGTATTTTGAATGATATTCGTCGCATCTAGGCGGCCGCCGAGTCCGGTTTCCAATACGACGACATCACATTTTTTATCCAGAAAATAAAGAAATGCTACTGCCGTTTCTGTTTCAAAAGGCGTCGGATGGGGCATTCCCTTTTCCACCATTTGCCCCGATGCTTCCTGCACCTGCTCTAAATATTTGCAAAATCCCTGTTTCGTAATCGGTTTTGCGTCTATCTGAAACCGTTCCCTGTAATCTAAGATAGTCGGGGAAATGTACCTGCCCACCCGGTATCCCGCCGTCTGTAAAATCGTAGAAAGATATGCGAGTACAGAACCTTTCCCATTGGTTCCGGCAATATGGATAAATTGCAGCTTATCCTGCGGATTCCCTAATAAGGCGCATAAATGCCGCATCGTTTCAAGCCCCGGCACAACGCCGTATTGCTGCAGGGATTCTACATATTCCATTGCCTCCCGGTAATTCATCCGCGCCTCCTCAACAATCCCCTTATCCTGCATGTATAATTTCATCATTTCCGGGGATACTGTTATCATGAAAAATTTTATTCACAATTTCCTTCATTGCGGACTGCTCGGCTGGTGTCTGGAAATCATTTTTACGGCGTTCCAGTCTTTCCGGAAAAGAGACTTCAAACTATCCGGCATAACTTCCATATGGATGTTTCCCATCTATGGAATGGCAGCCTTCCTCGCCCCCGTCAGCCGCCTATTAAAAGGCAGAAACTTCATATTCCGCGGTCTGGTCTACACCGGCATGATTTTTACCGGCGAATTTATCACCGGGACGCTGCTGCGCAAAAAAGGATTATGTCCCTGGGATTATGAGCGTTCCAGATGGAATCTCGGCAAAGTGATCCGGCTGGACTATACGCCCTGCTGGTTCCTGTCGGGCCTTCTATTTGAACGGCTCTTTTTGGAAAGTGAAGCACGCACCCGAAAATAAAGCAGCTATCGTCCCAGGGACTAATCGTCTATATCGTCCAGCATTGCGGACCCGATATCCAGCGTATTTAAGGTGCGGCGTTTCCGTCTCGCCTCTTCTGACTCTTTTAAGATATAATCTTTTAATTCTTTTGCATTTTTAACATGCTCTATCAAAAGTTTCGGATGGGTGGTATCGCCGGTATAGCAGACAATCGTGCCAAGACCGAACATACGTTCTGCAAGACTTGTTTCCAGCTCCACATCCTGTACCTTATACATATAGCAGTCGTTCTCACGGGTATTCAGCAGACCGCTGTTGACCGTAATCACATCTTCCCCTATCGTATACTTCGTAAACGTAAACGGCAGTCCTAAAAACAACCACCTTTTTCTTTCCTCATATGCCATAACAACATTCCTTTCCGATAAAACGGACTTCCCTCATCCGTATAACGCCATCCGTTTTCTCTAAAAATATACTCTTGTATTAATATAGCATATTTGCAGACATTCCACAACTTTCTGTTGGAAAATTTTGCGTTGCAACGCCTGTTTCTTTATGGTATGATATACAAAATATCCTAATCTTGGGAAACACATCGTAATCGCAGTCATGCACAATCTAAAGGAGGTATCTTATGACAGCACAAGAATGCATCGCAGGACGCAGAAGTATCCGCAAGTTTAAACCAGATTCCATTGACCATGAGCTATTAGCCGATATTGTAAAAACGGCTTCTTATGCGCCCAGTTGGAAGAACACGCAAATTGTCCGTTATATTGCCGTAGAGGGCGGATTGAAAGATAAAATTGCCAAAGAGGGCACAACTTCTTTTCCGAATAATGGAAACATCATCCAGAATGCGCCTATGTTAATCGCTGTCGCTGTCGTTAAGAACAGATGCGGTTATGAAAGAGACGGCTCTTTTACTACCCCTCGTAAAGATACCTGGCAGATGTTCGATGCAGGCGTTGCATCCCAGACTTTCTGTCTTGCCGCTTATGAAAAAGGCATTGGTTCCGTTATTATGGGTATTTTTGACCAGGATAAAATCGAGTCTTTTCTAGAGCTGCCTGAAGATATGGAACTGGTTGCGCTGATTCCCATTGGCTATCCCGATGAGACCCCGTCCATGCCTAAGAGAAAATCCACAGATGATTTATTATCTTTTATTTCATAATCCCAAAATAGAAGAGATACCCTCTCTTCTATTTTTTTTGAATCATGATTGGAAGGAGAAAACATAAATGAGACATTTAATGAATCCGCTTGATTTTACCGTGGAAGAACTGGATTCCCTTTTTGAGCTGGCAGACGATATCAGGAAACATCCTGAGAAATATGCCCACGCATGTGAGGGGAAAAAACTTGCGACCTGTTTCTATGAGCCCAGCACCCGAACGAGACTCAGCTTTGAATCCGCCATGTTAAGCCTGGGCGGGCAAGTGCTGGGATTTTCCGATGCGGGCTCCTCTTCCGCCGCAAAAGGGGAAAGCGTTTCCGATACCATCCGGGTAATATCCTGTTTCGCAGATATCTGCGCCATGCGCCACCCAAAAGAAGGCGCCCCTATGGTTGCCGCCAGCAAATCCAGGATTCCGGTGATTAACGCAGGGGACGGCGGACATCAGCATCCGACCCAGACTCTGACCGACTTACTGACCATCCGCACCTTAAAAGGGCGTCTGGGCAATTTCACCATCGGTCTCTGCGGCGACCTGAAATTCGGCAGAACCGTCCATTCCCTGATTAATGCGCTGGCACGCTATCAGGATATCCATTTTATTTTCATCTCACCGCCGGAACTGCGGGTTCCCGATTATATCACGGATATGCTTCATGATAAAAAAATATCCTATGAAGAAGTCATCCGTCTGGAAGAATGTATGCCCAATCTGGACCTGCTCTATGTCACCCGTGTCCAAAGAGAACGTTTCTTCAATGAAGAAGACTATGTCCGGCTGAAAGATTTCTATATTTTAGACAAGACCAAGATGTCGCTTGCGAAAGAAGATATGCTCGTCCTACACCCTCTCCCGCGCGTCAATGAAATATCCGTGGAAGTGGATGATGATAAAAGGGCGGTCTATTTTGAGCAGGTGCAGTTTGGCGTTTATGTCAGGATGGCATTGATTCTGACGCTTTTGGAAATACAAATTTAAGAAAGGGGCATAGCGCTATCATGTTAAATGTAGGAAAAATTGAAGAAGGCTTCGTGTTAGACCATATCGAGGCGGGAAAAAGTTTATCGATATACCATCATCTACAGTTAGACAAATTAGACTGTATGGTGGCGATTATCAAAAATGCACGCAGCGAGAAGATGGGAAAAAAAGATATCCTGAAAGTGGAATGTGATATCGATACCCTGAATCTGGACGTTCTTGCTTTCATAGACCACAATATTACCGTCAATGTCATTAAGGACGGGCAGTTAGTAGATAAAAAAGAATTGGTGCTGCCAAAGGAAATCAAAAATATCATCAAATGTAAAAATCCCCGGTGTATCACTTCCATCGAACAGGAACTTCCCCATATCTTCCTGCTCGCCGATGAAAAAGAGGAAATCTATCGTTGCAAATACTGTGAAGAAAAATACAGTGAGAGATGGTAATCGCCTGTCTATGGAAAATCTTGAAACCGCCGGCTTTTAGGAAGAACCTATTAAAAACATGCTTCCTAAATCGCCGGCGGCAGTCGTTTATACGATTTTACTCTGTTCATACATACTGACTTCTATTTTCTTCAGCTCTTCCGCATAGCCTTTCAGCACCGTCCTTATTTCTTCCGGCACCTCTTCATCATGTCCGTTTTTATAACAGATTCTATGCTCCATACTCGCCCAGAAATCCATAGAAATCGTTCTAATCTGCACTTCTACCGGATAGTACTGCGTCTCTTCTAACGTATAAACCGGCACCCCTAAGACGATATGATAACTTTTATAACCGTTTCCTTTCGGCTTTTTTACATAATCCCGTTCTCTGATGATTAGAATGCCCGCCTGTCTGCGAATCGCCGATACGACGTCGTAAATATCGTTTTCAAAATAGCAGATAACCCGGATTCCGGCGATATCGATTAGTTCATCCCGCGCTACCTCTACCGTAACCGGCAGACCGCGTTTTTCCAGTTTTTTCATGATGCTGTTTTTACTTTTAATCCTATACTGGATATTATGAATCGGATATTCTCTTCGACGGCTCCGATACTCCTCATTCAGACTATTTAGGCGAACCCGGATAATATCTAACGCCTCTATATAAGGTTTAATCAGTCCGTCGTATCCCTCCTGCGTAATCTGCGCAGTTTCCGCGCGCTCCCTATTACTTATGACAGTATACTGCTGATTTTCATTTTCCGTTTCCAATTTTGTTACCCCATTTAATTCTGATTTATTTCGTCCCCGCATCTTCTTTTGAAAGTTACTTGTTTACGATACCCTAAAATAGCTTCCCCGTCAATCGTTTCCCTGCATATTTCATACAATTTTCATGAATGTCTTTGATTTTTTATCTTTGCACACACTATGTTGTATATATGACACGACAACACAAATTATGCCGGATACATCGTCCCCGCACATGAAAAATCAGAATGTATCCGATAAAATACAATCTTTTTTTGCAAATTGTATAGACAATATTGGAAAATATGATATGATCATTTTATAAATAGTAATGATTACTATTTTCATTACTATTTCGACTCGTGAAAATTTTAATAGATAAAAGGAGGACTTCTATTATGGCACAAAGTAACACAGCACAGGTTGATAATTTAGTATCTTTATTGGACGGCTATGCCACCAAAGGCGGACATCATCTGAATGTAAACGTATTGAACCGCGACACGCTCTTAGACGCACAGAAACACCCGGAAAACTATCCCCAGTTAACCATCCGCGTTTCAGGATATGCAGTTAACTTCATCAAATTGACGCCGGAACAGCAGGCGGACGTTATCAGCCGGACATTCCATGAAAGCGTTTAAAAACAAGAAAATCGCTCCGCGATTATCTACAAGAAAATTGCTCCGCAATTATCTTGGGAAGAATGCTTTGCATTCTTCCGCGTTATCGAAGAATTTCCAAATTATACGAAAATAAAACTGTCGCACTTTAGGATTGGTGTGACAGTTTTATTATGCCGTTTTTTAGCTATTTTGGAAAGGATTAAACCTGCGCTACATCTTTCATAGAGAAGCTGATACGTCCCATCTTATCTTTTCCAAGGCAGACAACCGTAACTTTATCGCCAAGCGTCAAGACGTCTTCCACATGATTGATTCTCTCTTTCGCAATCTTGGAAATATGAACCATTCCTTCTTTACCGGGTGCAAACTCGATAAATGCGCCAAATTCCTTGATGCTGACAACAACGCCTTTGAAAATCTGACCTTCTTCAAAATCCGTGGTGATAATCTTAATCATATCCACAGCCTTGTCCATCATTGCCGTATCCGTACCGCATACCGATACCTGACCATCGTCTGTAATATCAATCTTGACGCCGGTGCGGGCAATAATTTCATTGATGGTCTTTCCACGCTGCCCGACAACGTCGCCGATTTTCTCCGGGTCAATCTGAAGAGATATAATCTTGGGCGCATATTTGCCAACTTCTTTCCTGGGTGCGGAAATAGCCGGACTCATGCAGTTTTCCATAATATATTCCCTTGCGTCGCGGCATCTTGCGATAGCGCCTTCTACAATAGGTCTGGTCAGACCATGAATCTTGATATCCATCTGAATCGCGGTAATTCCTTCACGGGTTCCGGTTACTTTAAAGTCCATATCACCGAAGAAATCTTCCAGTCCCTGGATATCTGTCAGCAGTACGAAATCATCATCCGTATCCCCTGTTACCAGACCGCAGGAAATACCTGCAACCATCTTCTTAATCGGCACACCTGCCGCCATTAAGGACATACAGGAGGCGCAGGTAGACGCCATAGAGGTCGAACCGTTGGACTCAAACGTCTCGGATACGGTACGAATCGCATAGGGGAACTCCTCTTCGGAGGGAAGCACCGGAATAAGCGCCCTCTCCGCCAGCGCGCCATGACCGATTTCACGGCGTCCCGGTCCGCGGCTCACTTTGGTTTCCCCGACAGAATAAGAGGGGAAATTATAATGATGCATGTAGCGTTTCGCCGTTACATTTTCATCCAGGCCGTCTACCCGCTGTACTTCTGATAAAGGAGCCAGCGTACACACGTTACAAATCTGGGTCTGCCCACGGGTAAACATCGCAGAACCATGTACCCTCGGAATGATATCCACTTCTGCAGAAAGTGGACGAATCTGCGTCAATTCCCGTCCGTCTGGGCGTTTATGGTCTTTTAAAATCATCTTCCGCACAGTCTTCTTCTGATATTGATAAACTGCCGCGCCAAGTACTGCAAGATACTCTTCATTTTCCGCAAATGCCTCTTCTAACTTAGCGGTAATATTTCTGATATTCTCTTCCCTTACCTGCTTCTCGTCCGTGAAAACAGCCTCTTCCATCTCTTCGGGCGTAACAATTTTCTTGATTTCTTCCATCAATTCTTCGGGAACCGCACAGCTCTCGTAGGAATGCTTCGGCTTGCCCACTTCCGCCACAATCTGGTTGATAAAAGCAATAAGCGTCTGGTTAATTTCATGCGCTTTATAAATGGCCTCAATCACTTTGGCTTCCGGCACTTCATTGGCGCCCGCTTCAATCATCATGACTTTCTCTGCAGTGGAAGCAACCGTCATCTGCAAATCCCCCTTATCCCACTCTTCCTGGGAAGGATTTACGATAAATTCCCCATCGAGCATACCCATCTGCGTCATCGCGCAGGGACCGTCGAAAGGAATGTCAGAGATACAGGTTGCAATCGCAGTACCAAGCATCGCCACCAATTCCGGGCGGCACTGCGGATCTACACTCATAACCATATTGCTCAATGTCACATCATTGCGATAGTCCTTCGGAAACAAAGGGCGCATCGGTCTGTCAATCACGCGGCTTGTCAGGACAGCATTCTCAGACGCCTTTCCTTCTCTCTTGTTAAAACCACCGGGAATTTTACCTACTGCATATAATTTCTCTTCGTACTCCACACTACATGGGAAAAAGTCAATCCCATCCCGCGGTTTCTCGGACGCTGTCGCCGTAGATAATACAGTTGTTTCACCATACTGCATAAAAGCGCATCCATTTGCCTGTTTTCCGACTCTGTTAATATCGACGCGCAGCGTGCGGCCTGCAAGCTCCATTGTGTAACTCTTATACATAGTCTTCTCTCCTCTTTTCTATATTTTTCAGGCAGAAGACGCCGAAACTACAGACATACCCACAACATACCCCTATTGCCCTCTTCCATCCGTTGTTATGTCTATGTCTGTGGTCTCGGATACTTCTTCTGCCGGTAATACCTTTCTTTTCCTAAAAATGAAAGGCGGAAAAGCTGGCATAAACCAGCCTTGCACCCGCCTTTATTTCTATTTTCTGAGTCCCAGTTTTTCGATTAACGCACGATATCTGTTAATATCTTTGTTCTTCAGATAAGTAAGCAGCCCACGTCTCTGACCTACCATTTTCAGAAGACCTCTTCTGGAATGATGGTCTTTGGGATTTGCTTTGAGATGCTCGGTCAGCTCCTGGATTCTTGCCGTCAAGACTGCTACCTGAACTTCCGGTGAACCTGTGTCGCCTTCTGTTCTCGCATACTCCTTCATAATTGCTGTTTTCTTTTCTTTGGAAATCATAATCTGTTTTCTCCTTTCTCTTCAAGCGGCTTTTCTTCTTATTTCATGCCGCCCATTAACCGCCAGATACTAAGAATGGGCTGGAGTTTCCCTGTTCTGGGCATCGGCTCAAATTCACACTGAAATATTTTACCATAAAATATGAAATTTGACAAGGTGCAAATTTTCAACTTCTAATCCTGCAAAATGCGTACCACTTTCAACGGCGACCTATAAGACGCATTGGAAATCTTAATGCCTGTCTTCGGGCTGCTGGCATGAATTACCTGTCCGCCACCGATGTAAATTGCCACATGGTTAATCGTCTTTCCTTTTCCATAGAAAATCAAATCTCCCGGCTTCGCTTCGGAAAGGCTGATTTTCGTACCGCAGTTTGCCTGCGCCCTGGAAGAATGCGGAAGGCTGACGCCGTATTTCTTAAAGATACTCAAAACATAGCCAGAACAGTCCGCCCCTTTTGTCAGGCTTGTTCCGCCCCATACATAAGGATTGCCCAGAAATTCTTTGGCATACTGGCAGATATCGACCCGCACATCGGATACGCCCTGCCCGTATAAAAGCTCCGTCATGGTAATGGCGGTGTCTAACTTCGCATCTACCTGCACATACTCCGCCGAAACATAGACTTCTTCATCGTCCAGATATACTTTTATCCAGTCGCCTTCCGACTCCGCTACTTCCAGCTCTTCCCCGTTGGGTACAAGGGTAATGACTTCCGAGTCCGTATTTGCCTCCGCGCGCACTTTTAAGGCGTCCGTCGTCACCGTCGCTATCGTCGTGACAAGCTCTTCCGCCCGATGCTTCGCCTGTAATCCTGTTAAAAGGTATTCGCAGCTGACATAACCGTCTACTTTTCCCGACGAGATATGCGCCCAGGTATCGTCCGAATCTATGACTTCACAGGCGGCGTCCTTTGGCAGCTTTCCTACCAGCTTGCCGTCTTCCGCCGGAATTGCCCGGATATTCAGGTTATTATCCACATTGGCGATTCCGAGATTGGTATATCCCCAGTTTGCATTTCTGGCTTTTTCATATGCTAATGCATATTCTTCTTCCGTCTTCTTCGCTTCGATGATAGAAGAGGCTCCCACCGGTTCCCCTAACGCTTCCTTAATCCCGGAAATGGTTTCCGTCTGTTCTTCGTCTTCCTCAGAGCTTTCTACGTCTCCTAACAGGTCAACTCCCACTGTCAATTCCCCTAAAACTGATTTTACGGACGCTGCTTCGTCTGTAGTATCTTCATTTTCTGTAATATCCTCATTTTCTGTAGTGCTCTCATTTTCCATCGTCGTGTTATTCTGCCCGCTCACAGCGTATACCCACATAGGCTGGCATAAAAGCGCCGCTGCCAAAAGATAACACAGTTGTTTATGCTTCATGAATATAACATGCTCCTTCCGCAGTCTCTAACAATTTTTTCATTCTATATTTGTAACGAAATCATTAAAATTGTTACAAATATATTACAAGGTAACTGCTATTATAACAACCTATCCGCGGTCTGTCAAGCATCTAATGGCATTGTGGCAAATGCGATATTCGACGCATGGTCCGCCACCCTTTCCAGCCCGGAAATAATATCGGAAAACAGCACGCCCGCCTCCGGTGTGCATTCCTGATTGGTCAGCCGATCCAGATGTTTCTGCTGAAGCTCTTTTTCCTTCTCGTCAATCGCCTCTTCCAGATTGCGGACATCCTCTTCATGCTCGTCCGAACTCTTGACAAACATTTCCATGGAAAAACGCAGCAGGGTATTGACCATATCCAGCATCTGTCCCAGCTCCGCCTGGGCATCTTTACTGAACGTCACACCCGTCTCAATCCTTGTTTTAGCGGCGTCCGCCACATTTTCTGCATGGTCGCCGATACGCTCGATATCGTTCACCACATGGAAAAGCGCGCCAATGCTTTTTAAGTCCTCGATAGGAAGCGTCGCCTGATTAATCGTGACAAGATAGTCTGAAATGGCATGACTGAGAAAATCAATGTTGTCTTCTACCTCATACACTTCTGTAATTTCTTCTTCATCCAGCGTAATTAACGCATTCATGGCACGGTTTAAATTCTCGCTTGCCAAAGACGCTACGCGGTCTAATTCCTTAATCACTTCCACAATTGCCGTAGCGGGATTGAATACCACTTTTTCCCCAATATACTTCAACTGATGGCTGTCCCGATAACCGATTTTCTTATCATCGCCCGGCACGATAATATAAGTCAGTCTGACAATGCCGCCGATAAACGGGGACATGATGATAACCTGGAAAATCTTGATGGCAATGTGGGCATATGCCACAATCCGCCCTGCATCATGGTGCGCCAGCTCTGATAACACTGCCACAATCTGATGCACGCCCAGCCGGAAGATGATATAGACGATTACCGTACCAATCACATTGAAAATCAGATGAATGGACGCCGCTCTCTTCGCATCTTTTTTTCCCGTCAGAGACGCTATCAGTGCAGAAGCGCAGGCGCCAATATTGCATCCCAATATGATGAACATGCACATATCCAGACCAAGCAGCTCCTGATTTGCCATCAATACCATAATGCTGACCGTCACCGAAGAGCTCTGGATAACCGCCGTCAAAAATGTCCCCAACAGCACGCCCAGAATCGGCGTCTGCAAAGAGGCAAACAAATCTAAGACTGCCTGGGAGTCCTTCATGCCGGACATGGCGCCGGACATACTGCTGAGTCCCATAAACAAAATGCCAAAACCGACGATAATTTCCCCGAATTTCGCCAGCTTCTGCCGCTTGGAAAACATCACTAAAATAACACCTACTAATAAAATAATAGGTGCGACTCTTTCCAATTTAAAGGAAACCAACAGCGATGTCACTGTTGTACCGATATTTGCTCCAAAAATAACGCCGGCGGCCTGATACAGCGTCATCAGACCGGAGTTTACAAAACTGACTACCATAACCGTACAGGCGGAAGACGACTGGATAATTGCAGTAAAGACAGCGCCCACCAGGATGCCTGTGAAACGATTGGTCGTCAATTGCTCCAATATTTGTCTCAGCCTGGCGCCCGCCACTTTCTCAATGCTGTCACTCATGACGCGCATTCCGAATAAAAAGAGCCCAAGCCCGCCCGCCATAGAAAGAATGATATTCAGATTCATGGTTATCTTTTATCCTCTCTTATGCTTTATCCCTAATCACATACAATTTTATTCTAAGATAAAACCCATATCCTGACAAGCCTTATTTTTACTTTTATGAAAAGCGCATATGAAAAGCGGCGCCCTCACGCATATCCTGCTGCATTTGCTTTTTCAGGCTTTCCACGCCGTCGAATTTCTTTTCCGCCCTTTTAAAATGAAGCAGCTCTACAGTGATTTCTTCCTGATACAGATTCCCCTCAAAATGATAGAGATAGGTTTCCACACCCATGACCTGTTTCTCACTTACCGTAGGCTTATAACCGATGTTAGAAATGCCGGGATATTTCTTTCCCGCCGCCCACACATAAGAATAATAAACGCCATTGGGCGGAAGCTGTTTCTCCGGCTCTGGCAGAAGATTTACCGTAGGCATCCCAATCTTCCTGCCAAGCTGTCTGCCGTTTACGACCACGCCGCTTATCCGGTAAGGTTCCCCCAGAAGCTGCGCCGCTTTTTCCATATCCCCTGCATCGATTGCCTCTCGTACCAGAGTCGAGCTGATCTCCTCTCCGGCAAGACTGACTTTTTCTATGATTTCCACCTCATAACCACATTCCGGCGCCAGTCTGCGCAGCAGCCCGGCATCGCCCGCACCCCTGCTGCCAAAAGATACATCCGTCCCTGCCACAATGGCTATAGCGCTAAGCTTATCCGTCAGATATTCTCTCACGAAACGCTCCGGCGGCGTCGCTGCAGTTTCCTGATTCAAAGGAAATTCGATTAAAACGTCAATTCCCATCTGGTCAAAAGCAAGCCGCTTTTCCTGTGTGGTCATCAATGCTTTCGTATCCTTGTGCCCGAAAAAGACTTCCGGGGATGGGTCAAAAGTAAAAATAACCGCCAGCGCGCCTCTTTTTTTCCATGCCAGCACTCTTTTCAGAAGTTCCTGATGCCCTAGATGGATTCCATCAAACTTTCCCATTGCCACCGCGCTTTTCTGGGATAAATGAAAGTCTGTCGTAGCGCTTATAATCTGCATAGAAATCCCTCCATGCTTATTCCGGGATAAACATCTTCACCGGATATAATAAATCTGTATTTTTTTCATAACGATAAATTCCATAGAAAACGCCCTGCTCATTATAAATGCGCAGCCTTTTATTATCTTCCATATCCTGCCGGATACAAAGCATTTTAGGTGCAAGCTGGTTCCCATTTTGCAGCTGCTTCTGATAAGTGCCTTTTACCCTGTTTTCCGCTAAATCAGAAAACATCTTTTCCACCGGAATGATGAAATCCTGTAAGCTGCCTTCTTTAGAGAGTTTTTCCACATCAGACAAAAGAAGGGCGTCTTCTACCCGAAAACTGCCCACCCTGCTTCTTAGCAATGACTCCATCGCCCCGCCGCAGCCTAATTTCTCGCCGATATCGTTGCACAATGTCCTGATATAAGTGCCCTTCGAGCATACCACTCTCAGTTCCACAAGGGGAAGCTCCATTTGTAAGATATCCAGCGCTTCTATCTGAACCGTCCGCGCCTTCCGCTCTATGACTTTGCCTTCCCTTGCCAGCTCATATAACTTTTTGCCATTCACTTTCAGCGCAGAATACATCGGCGGAACCTGCTCATAACTGCCAAGAAAGGTATACGCTGTATCCGCAACCTCTTTTTCTGTCACGAAGACTTCTTTTTGCATCAGAACCGTCCCCGACATATCCTGGGTATCAGTGGTTACGCCGAGACGCAGTTTCGCCTTATATTCCTTGCTGTTATCATTTAACATATCGCAAAGTCTGCATCCATTTCCCAGACACACGGGCAGCACACCCACTGCGTCCGGATCCAGAGTTCCCGTATGCCCTATTTTCTTCTGTCCCAGAATCCCCCGCAGTTTCGCTACCACGTCATGCGAAGTATAACCGGCTTCTTTATAGATATTGATAATTCCGTGATACATTTATCCCTCTAACTGTTCTTCTATATGTAATGACAAATTGTTGATTGCATCATGGTAAGTTCCCTTCATGGTGCATCCTGCCGCACGCACATGTCCCCCGCCGCCAAACTGCACAGCGATAGCAGCGACATCCACTTTGCCGTTAGAACGCATACTTACCTTATATTCCATCGGATTCGTCTCGTACATGAAAATGGCGCACTCCACGCCTTTTACAATACGCAGCTGGTTAATGATTCCGTCTAAATCTTTAGGCCCTACCTGATAAAAATCCAACATCTTTTTATCCACCCGGCTTACAATGCATCTGCCATCCAAAAAACGAATACTTTCCAAAATCGCCCTTCCCATAATCTGGCTCTGGACATAGGTTTTCTCATAAAAAGTCTCGTCAATCAGTTTCGGAAAATCAAAGCCAAATGCAATCAGCCGTGCCGCTATACGCAGCGTTTCCGGGGACGTGTTCGAGTACCGGAAAACCCCCGTATCATGGACGATTCCGATATAAAGCGCTTTGGCGATTTCCACATCTATCCACTCTTCATCCAGCAATCCATAGAGCACCTCGCAGGTAGAGCTTTTTTCCGGCTCTATCACATTGACGTCGCCGCAGCCCGGATTGCTGATATGATGGTCAATATTGATTCTCTTTCCGGCTCTCTCATAGAGCGGCTCTACGCCGCCTAAACGCTCGGCATTAGAATCCAGCGCTACAAAGACGTCATATTTTTTATCTGTCTCAAAATCAGAACAAATCTTATCGGTATCTTGAATGCAATGGAAAATGTCTGCCGGCTGCTCTAAATAAATATCTGTCTGTACTTTTGGCAATGCCTTTCTCAGATAAAGGTATAATCCCATAACGGAACCGATGCAATCGCCATCCGGTCTGACATGACCACTGATACCTATGGTTTTCGCTCCTTCTAATTCCTCAATGATTTTCATTTATGATCTTACTCCTTTCGCTGCCTATCAGAAAGAAATACCAAAATTATTATTCCCTGTTCACCTCGTCGATTAACTTCGACATATTGACGCCGTAAGCAATCGACTGATCCATAATAAAACGCAGCTGTGGTGTATTGCGCAGATTAATTTTGTGCGCCAGCTGGTTTTTAATAAATCCTTCCGCACTGTTTAGTCCGGCAAGGGTGTCCGCCTGTACCTTCTCATCCCCCAGCACGCTAATCCAGACCTTACAGGTCTTTAAATCGGGAGCAACCTCTACCGCCACGACAGAAGTCACTTCCCCAATCCGCGGGTCTTTCAACTCCCCGCGTATAATTTCCGCCAATACCCGCTGCACCTCGCCGTTAATGCGGGTATTTTTCACACTATTTTTACGCATATGAAACCCTCTTATATCCATTCCGACATTTTATGTCCTTGGCACTTCTACCATAATATAAGCTTCTACAATATCCAACTCCTGCATCTTATCAAAGCCTTCAAAAACAAGCCCGCATTCAAAGCCCGCCTTGACTTCCTTCACATCATCCTTAAACCGCTTCAAAGAAGCCAGCTCGCCTTCATAAATCTGTTCATCCCCCCGGCTAATCCGAATCTTACAGCCTCTTCTAAATTCCCCGTCAAGGACATAAGAACCGGCAATGTTACCGATTGCGGACGCTTTGAAAATCTGGCGCACTTCTGCATGACCGATGACTTTTTCCTCAAAGATCGGGTCTAACATCCCCTTCATTGCTGCCTCGATATCCTCAATCGCCTGATAGATAACCTTATAAAGTCTGACGTCTACCCCTTCACGCTCCGCAATCGCCTTGGCAGTAGCGTCCGGTCTGACGTTAAAGCCTATGATAATCGCCGAAGAAGCGGAAGCAAGGCTCACATCTGACTCGTTGATTGCACCAACGCCGCCATGAATACATTTTACCACAACTTCCTCGTTGGACAATTTCATCAGACTCTGTTTTACGGCTTCCACACTGCCCTGTACGTCCGCTTTGACGATCAGGTTCAGCTCTTTTAAGTTCCCTTCCTGAATCTGGTTAAACAAGTCATCCAAGGACATTCTCGACTTAGTATCTGCAAGCATCTCTTCTTTATGCTGCGCCATGTAAGTATCCGCATAAGATTTTGCAGATTTGTCATTTTCATGAACAATAAATACCTCGCCTGCACTGGGCACATCGGAAAGTCCAAGAATTTCTACCGGCATGGAAGGTCCCGCCTCTTTTACTCTTCTTCCCTTATCA
>JAMPHJ010000053.1 GCA_023663465.1 Muribaculaceae bacterium
CCCGCCACGAAAAGCATCTTTTTAGCTTTTAACTGTTCTATATCTTCCTGGACAAATTCAGAGGGGCAGCCTAAAGGCCCCACAAAATCATGGAAACCGTCTCCGGCTTTTAGAATAGACATTTTCTGGGTTGCTGCGCCAACAGTCTGAAATACGATGGTAATCGTTCCTTTTTCCCTGTCATAATCGCAAATGGTAAGAGGAATCCTCTCGCTATTTTCATCCATCCTGACGATAACAAACTGTCCCGGCTGGCAGGATTTGGCAATACGATCTGCCTCAACTACCATGAGATAAATGTTTGTCGTCAGCTCTTTCGCTTCTAATATCTTATACATTTTTTTATCCTCCAATTGTTACATCTTTTTAATGATAAAGGAAGCGGCACAATTTTGCAATACTTTTTTATATCGGAGAGGCAGCGAATGCGCCGTCCTCGTCATAACCAAGTCTTGCAACGGCTCCCGTATATGCCTGTACGAGAAAAACTTTATCCATCCGGTTCACAATCCCGGTTCCGTCATCATAATATTCATAAATCGTAAAATAAACGTCCTCCCCTATTCGTAAGACGGAGCTGACCTGGTAACTGTAGACACCGTTTTGCTGGGGTGCCCTGCCGTCTGCGCTTGCCAGATAACCGGTTTCTACAAGTCTGTCAATCAGTCTATCCACCGCTTCCTGCGTAGAAATGGTATCCTGCAAAGCCAGCGTATAAGTACGCATCATGACATCGCTGGCAACGCCTTCTTTATTGATATTGATAAATTTAAACTGCGTGGTTCCAAGAGGCATTGGAATCGGACCGGTATAGGGGACGCTGTCCTTGTCAGGGTCCGAGCCGTCCGTCGTATAATAGGTAGTGCATCCTGCCTGTCTGGTTACGGTAATCATCATGGGCTCCGTATATTCCCCGCTGTAGAGCGTTACTTCCGGGGCGTTCGGCACTTCTAGGCTGACATGGTAGGTTTTGCTGACTATCTCGCTTTTAATACCATAATCGTTGACAAAAAAGGCCTTTATCGTATAATCCCCATTTTCCAGAAATAGAGGTGCCGTATAAACTTGGGAAGATTCATCCGGCGTGGAGCCGTCTGTCGTATAATAAATAGTCCCGGAAGTATTGGAGCTTAGTTTGAGTGGAATTACTTCCGCATAATTGCCCTCTACATAACTAAACTCCGGCGCTTTCGCCAGATAACCCTGGAACATATTGACAATCGCATCTTCCTGACATGCCAGTAAGAGCTCATTAATATCCTCATACCGCTCTTCCTGCTTATAAATGGCGATAATTTTACCATAGGCCTCTTCTATTTCTTCATATGAATAAATGCCGCTGTCAATCACCTGTTTTAATGCCTGCACCGCCGATTCGTTATGAAACATCAGATAATAGTAATCGGCTTTTAAGAACAGAATCTGCGCCTGGGTATCGTCTTTTTCATAGGCAATATCCAGATAGGCAATCGCCTGTTCATACAATCCCTGCGCCGCATATTCTTTCGCTTTGTCAATCTGATAGGACACGGTTCCGATATGATAAACATACAGCGAATAACCGGAAACCATAAGCAGGAGGACGATGACTGCCGCCACGATATACTTTACTTTACGACGTCTGCCCGTTTTCTTCTTTTCTGCTTCCTTCGTATTTATGTCCGGGATATCTGGTTCTTCGTTAACCGTTTCTTCCTCATCCTGTAGGGCAGCAAGCGTAGAGAGTGTTTCCGTTATGCTGTTTTCAATTTCCAATTCAAAATCGGGCACAATCTGAATTTCATTTCCACAGGCTTCGCAAATCAGATTTCCCTCTTTCATTTCTTTCCCACAGCTTGGGCATTTCATAGGCTGCACCTTTCTAGCCGTTTATCACTGCTGACTCCACACAATTATGCATCAACATGGCAATCGTCATCGGTCCTACTCCGCCCGGTACGGGGGTAATAGCGCTACAGATAGGATAGACATCGTCATAGTCCACATCGCCGCATAATTTATTGTTTTCGTTTCTATGGATTCCCACATCAATAACGACAGCGCCTTCTTTTACATATTCCCGCGTTATCATTCTGGGTTTTCCGATTGCTACGATTAAAATATCCGCACGTTTTGTTACTTCTTTTAAATCCTTGGTCTTAGAATGGGTGATTGTCACTGTACCGTTTTCCCTAAGCAATAAAAGCGCCATTGGCTTTCCAACGATATTGCTTCTTCCGATAATGACACATTCTTTGCCCGCGATGGAAATCCCGGAGCGTTTTAAAAGCTGTATAATCCCTGCGGGCGTACAGGAAACAAATCCCGGCTGTCCAATGCAGAGTGCACCGACGCTTTGCGGATGAAAACCGTCCACGTCCTTTTTCGGGTCGATTGCGCGGATGACTTCGTCTTCTTTGATATGGTCAGGAAGGGGAAGTTGCACCAGAATACCATTTACGTCTTTTCTGCCGTTTAATTCCCCAATGAGCGAAAGCAGCTCTTCCTGCGTCGTATCCTCAGGCAGTTCATAAGCTAAAGAATCGATACCGATATAGGCGCAGGCTTTTTTCTTATTGCCCACATATACGCTGGAAGCAGCATCATTTCCGACCTGGATTACCGCAAGGCATAAAGTAACTCCATCTTTTTTCATTGCCGAAACTTTTTCTTTCAATTCTTCTTTTATCTGTGCGGAAATCGCCTTTCCGTCTATGATTTGAGCCATTTTTCTTATCCTGTCCTTTCCGTCTCTTAAAACAGACCTGTTATGACGCCGTTATCATTGACGTCGATTCCATAAGCCGCCGGCATCTTCGGAAGCCCCGGCATGGTCATTACCGCGCCGGTTAACACGACGACAAAGCCCGCTCCTGCGGATACATACGCTTCCCGAATCGTAATATCAAAATTTTCGGGTCTGCCAAGGAGCGCAGGATTATCCGATAAAGAATACTGCGTCTTTGCCATGCAGACCGGCAGATTGCCAAATCCAAGCTGTTCCAGTTTCTGCAGCTGGGTATTTGCCAACGGCGCATAAACCACGTCTTTTGCCCCATAAATTTCTTTCGCAACTTTCTGAATCTTTTCTTTGAGGGAAAGGGAAGATTCATAGAGCAGCTGGAAATTGGAAGGTTTCTGTTCTAAAGTGTCCAAAACCTGTCTGGCAAGCGCGATTCCGCCTTCCCCTCCCTTTTCCCAGACTTCGGAAAGGGCAAACGCGCAGCCTTTTTCTTCACAAAACTGCTTCACATACGCCAGTTCTTCTTCCGTGTCCGTCATAAAAGCGTTTAAGGTAACAATAATCGGTATCTGATATTTCTGCAGATTCTCAATATGTTTTTCCAGATTGACAATGCCTCTTTGCAGCGCCTCTAAATCCGGTTCTCCTAAAGATTCTTTGGCGATACCGCCGTTATATTTTAAGGCTCTAACAGTCGCCACCAAGACGGCGGCATCCGGCTTTAAGCCCGCTATCTTACATTTGATATCAAAAAACTTCTCCGCGCCTAAATCTGCGCCGAAACCTGCTTCCGTAATGACATAATCCGCCATTTTCAGCGCGGTTTTTGTCGCCCTGACAGAGTTGCACCCATGCGCAATATTGGCGAAGGGACCGCCATGCACGAGCGCCGGCGTATGTTCCAGCGTCTGAATCAGATTGGGCTTCATCGCGTCCTTTAAAAGCGCCGCCATTGCACCCACCGCATTTAAATCTTTGGCAGTCACCGGTTTCCCCTCATAAGTATACGCAACAATAATTCTGCCAAGCCGTTCTTTTAAATCGTGCAAGTTTTCTGCAAGACAGAGAATCGCCATGATTTCTGAGGCTACCGTTATAACGAAATGGTCTTCCCGTACCATGCCGTCTGCCTTGCTGCCAAGACCTATGACGATATTCCTAAGTACCCTGTCGTTCATATCCAGACACCGTTTCCAGACAACCTGTCTCGTATCGATGCCTAAGTCGTTTCCCTGTTGGATATGATTGTCTAACAAAGCGGCAAGCAGGTTATTTGCCGAAGTGATTGCATGGAAATCGCCTGTAAAATGAAGATTCAAATCCTCCATCGGAACCACCTGCGCATATCCGCCGCCGGCAGCGCCGCCTTTGATGCCAAAGCAGGGACCAAGGGACGGTTCCCGCAGCGTCAGAATCACTTTTTTCCCAAGCTTTCCGAATGCCTCTCCGAGACCAATACTGGTAGTGGTCTTCCCTTCCCCCGCAGGAGTCGGATTAATCGCGGTTACAAGAATCAGCTTTCCGTCGGGGTTGTCTTTGATACTTTCTATGTATTCGTCGGAAAGTTTCGCCTTATATTTCCCGTACAATTCCAAATCTTCTTCCTGGATTCCAAGTTGTCCGGCGATTTCAGCAATCGGTTTTAAGACCGCTTCCTGCGCAATCTCAATATCTGATTTCATTTGGAATGTCCTCCTCATCTTTTTAGATAATCTCTTCTGCCAATTGTTCAAATTCTTCCAGGGACATCAATACTTTACGGGGCTTTGTGCCTTCTTCTTCCCCGACGACGCCAACGTCACACAATTGATCCATAATTCTTGCTGCCCGGTTAAAGCCAATTTTAAACATCCGCTGCAGCATACCGATGGAAGCCTTATCTTTCTCAATGATAAATCTGCCGGCTTCCACAAAATACTGATCATATTCTGAGCCGCTATCGGAAGCTCCCGTTCCGCCGCCGGGGGCAGCGCTGCCGATATTTTTAATCTTTTCTTCAATATCTTCATTATATACATTGCCAATTTCCTGATTTTTTAGAAAATCCACAACGTCGGACACTTCCTTATCGGATACGAAGGCGCCCTGAACCCTTGCCGGTTTCGGATACCCTTGGGGATAGAACAACATATCGCCCTTTCCGAGAAGTTTTTCCGCACCTACCATATCCAGAATCGTCCTGGAATCTACACCGCTAGAAACGGCAAAGGCAACGCGGCTGGGCATATTCGCTTTAATCAGACCGGTAATAACGTCAACGGACGGACGCTGTGTGGCAATAATCAGATGGATACCGCAGGCTCTTGCAAGCTGTGCCAGACGACAGATAGACTCTTCTACCTCTCCGGGCGCAACCATCATCAAATCCGCCAGCTCGTCCACAATAATCAGAATTTGTGGCATTCTCTGTGGGGCATCCTCTGCACCTTCCGCCTGCAGACTCTCGACTTTCTTATTATATCCTTTCAAATCACGGACATTATAATCTGCAAATTTCTTATAGCGCTCCGTCATCTCCGCAACGCCCCAATGGAGTGCTGCCGCCGCTTTCTTCGGGTCTGTGACAACCGGAATCAATAGATGTGGAATCCCATTATAGACGCTCAATTCCACGACTTTCGGGTCTACCATAATCAATTTGACGTCGTCTGGATGCGCCTTATATAAAATACTCATAATGATGGTGTTAATACATACCGATTTTCCAGAGCCGGTCGCCCCTGCAATCAGCATATGCGGCATCTTGGCAATATCTGCCACGACGATTTTTCCAGCAATATCTTTTCCCACCGCAAAAGCGAGATTGGATGGAAATTCCCGAAATTCTTTGGATTCCAACAAGTCTCTCAATGCAACAGCGGAGTTTTCTTTATTGGGCACTTCAATGCCTACCGCCGCTTTTCCCGGAATCGGCGCTTCAATTCGGATATCCGTAGCAGCAAGGTTTAACTTGATATCGTCGGCAAGCCCTACGATTTTACTGACTTTGACGCCTTGTTCGGGCTGTAACTCATATCTTGTGACGGCAGGTCCCTGACTGATATCTGTAACCGTGACTTTGACACCGAAAGTATTTAAAGTCTGCTGTAATCTGATTGCCGTATCCCGCAATTCCTTGTCGGAATTGGCGCTGTTCTTCCCTTTTCCTTTGGCAAGCCTGCTAAGCGGCGGGAAATGATACTGTTTCGGCATCTTTCCTTCTACTTTAGGTGTCTCTTCTACGATATTAACCTTTTCACGATTCTCTTCACGATATTTTTCAGCACTGTCTACCGATACGGAAGGAGTCGGCTTGGAAAGACTGGCGAGAGGACGGACTCTGCCGGAAGGATACGTTTCCTCAAAGGATGACTCCGGTAGTTTTACTTCATCCAATTCATCTGATTCGCTCTCAATAAAATGATATGTATCCTGCTTTTTTATGGCAGGGATTTCTTTCTCTGGTTCTTCTTCCAGTTCCATCGTATCATTTATCGTTATTTCGTGTATATCATCTCGAATCTGCGTAGTATTCTCATTTTCTTTTGTAGGAGTGGCATTTAAGGCGGTATCCAGCATGACGCCGGACACTTTCTTATCCATCCTGAGAATTTTCTCATTCTCTTTTTCTTCCGCCAACTGCTGTCTGCGCTCGGCTTCTTTTGCCCGGCGCTCTTCCATCGCGTCCCGTCTTTCCCTTGCCCGCTCCCGCCTGTAAGCAGCATCTTCCATAGAACGCTCGTAAACTTTCCTGCCCTGTGTGGTCACGCCTTTAATAAAAGATTTTTCCGTCATAATCACGACGCAGATAATACAGATAACAATCAGCGCAAGAATGGTTCCGACCATCCCCAGCAATTTATAGCAGGCATAGGCGGCGGAACCGGCGATAATACCGCCGCCGCTTCGCATTTCACTACATCTTTTATAAATTTCCAGAAGCTCATAAGTAGTCGTCTGCGTATATTTTGCACTGATTAATTCGCAGACGATACCAATTTCCAGAAAAAGAACGGTTCCCGCCACCAGTTTTCTCGTTGCAACATGATTTCCAATATTGGACATTCCAAAAGCAATCGCCAGAAAAATGATGATTGGAGCGACATATGCCGTAAGCCCGAATAGACCGAACAAAAAACTGCTGACGGCATTTCCGACTTTGCCAACTACGCCAAAATTACAGAAAAACAGGATAACAGCTACAGCCAACAGCGCAATCAGTAAAATTTCATTACGGATTGCCTGGTCCATCGGTTCATCCCGTTTTTGTCTGCCTTTATCTGCCACGTTACGCCTATTTGAACGATTTGTTGTCTTTTTTGCGGTGGAACCACCGGTTTGTCTTTTTCTCGTGCCCGCGCCTCTTCCCTGATTCGCTGCCATGACCAATAACCATGCCTTTCTCTTAGCTATCAGGTTTATTTTGTAACCAATAAACCTCACATTAGTATATCATTTTCAAATTTACTTGTCATCCTTTATTTGCATCAGCTTTTTTATCCGCCTTTTTTCGTTCCACCATAGTATGAAGCTGTCTGATGGCGTCCTTAATTCCGCCTACTTCATTAATAATGCCTTCTTCTACGGCTTCTTTGCCCACAAGGACGGTTCCTACGTCTTTCGTCAGCATTCCGGTTTCCATCATCAGCTCTTCCAGCCGGGATTTGGAAATTTTACAATGTTCGCATACAAAGCCTGTAATCCGGTTCTGAATCTGCTTAAAATAATCGAAAGTCTGCTGTACGCCGATAACCATGCCGTTTAACCGCACCGGATGAATAACCATCGTTCCTGTCGGGACAATGTAGGAATAGTCCGTACTGGCAGCGATGGGCACGCCGATGGAATGGCTGCCGCCTAATACAAGAGAAACGGTGGGTTTACTGAGAGAAGCAATCATTTCTGCAATCGCGAGTCCTGCTTCCACGTCCCCGCCCATCGTATTCAATAAAATCAATACGCCATCTATCTTTTTACTATCTTCTATTGCCGCAAGCTGAGGTAGAATATGCTCGTATTTCGTTGTTTTGGAAGTACTTGCGAGATTGTCATGTCCTTCGATTTCACCGATAATCGTAATCAGGTGAATATTGTGTGCGGATTCGCTTTCATCCAATGTAAGCTGCCCGGTGGACTCAATTCGCTCATCCCGGTGTTTCTCTGCGTCCGCTTTGTTCTTTTTTCTCTCATCTTCTTTTTCTTTGCTGTCGTTTTTGCCGCTTTCGCTTTTTTTATTTCCCATAAAGTTATCCGCCTTTCCGATGTAGATGTGATTTCATTTCCTTCTAGTCTTTGCCATATTCTGATTTTTATACAAAGAAAATCAGGCAGAAAGCTTCTTCTGCTTTCTGCCCGAATGATTCCAATCTTATTCGATTCTTTTGGCGACCACGACGAAACGCCCGTCTTCTTCGGAATTGTCACAAGTGGACAATGTCAGAAGCTCGTCGCCGTAGCTTGCCGTAACGCCTGTATCATATAAGGAAATTGCCTCCATTTCCTGCATATTAGAAGCAAACTCCTGTTCGGAAACGGCATCTAAAAACTGATAATATTTAAAAACAATTTCGTCTTCATTATAGATTCTGGAACGGAAGACATACATGACTTCATAAGAGCCTTTTTCATAGATTGTGTCAAACTGAATTTTGGAATGCTCCTTATAGTAACTCTCGCTGCTGTATTTATTCAAGTTCCCAAACATTTTTCCCGATTTCATATGGTGACCGTAAATAATCAGATTGGTGTTGCGGTGAACGATATCGCAGTCCGCGTCCAGAAAAAGGCTTCCATTTTTATCGTATTCCTGATTGTAGTTATGGTCTAGATAATATTCGTTATTCGTCGTCTGCATGACAGGATAATCGATTTCGGTATCTTCGATTTTCAGCCATCCGATTAACCGTTTGTTCTTATTGTATAGCGTGGCATACTCATCCAGTACATTAAGCTCGATTTCCTCATCTTCCGTAAGATGAACTGTCACACCTTGCTGCTGCGCTAGAGCCCTGCTTCCTTTTAAATCTGACAAATTTCGATATTGCGCCTGTGTCTTATCGGCAAAGTAATAATAAACCCCATAATATCCGAAACAGCCGATTGCCACCAGACCGCAGAGGATAACAATCAATTTCCTCCTGCGCTCGTTTTTCTTTAAGACCGCTTTGATTTCCTTCTGCATCTGTTCGTCGTATTGGTCTAAAGATGCCGGGGTATCTTTTTCGGTTTTTGCTTTATTGCCTGTCTTGCCCTTTGTACTCGCGGTTTTCCCGCTCTTTTTTTGCTTTTGCGCCTTTTTTTGCTGTTTTGAAGGTTTTACTTTACTTTCTTTCGTATACCCCTGTTTCTTATACTTATCCGCCAGCTCCTGTATTTCTTCCTTAAAATCCCTTCCAACCATAGTGGTCAGTCGGAATTTTCCGGACGAGAGCTGCTCTGAGAGAGCAATCACTTCCCCCGGCTGCTGCATATTTACTTTTGCTTTTATCGCCTCAATCTGCGCCTGGTCCCGCAACGCCGCATTATAATCCGCCTGGGTGCGAAACTGCCTTCCGGCAACACGAAAATCAGCCATATGAAAAACAACTCCTTTTGTCAATCATAAAAAGATATTCCAGAAAATAACTCCTGCGCTTCTTTGGATGTTCCAGTCACTTTTCTATTTTTAACACGCATATATCCTTTCGTACCGTCTTTCCCTTTCAGATAAGTCCATTCCTTACCGTCCGTCCCCAAAAAGAAGACTTCATCCTGGGCAGGAAGCACAATTTTAGCAGATTTGAGACTATCCGTCGTATAAATTGTGATATCCTCATGAAGCTGATGCGCACCATCCGGGATATAGTTATAATAGGACGTATCCTGATATTTCAATTCCTGATTCGCATAATCATACCACCATGAGCCAAAAGCATGACTCGTATGGGTGAAATCCAAACGCACTTCGCCAATGACAGCCCCTCCATTGGCAAATCCATTATACCCCGACAGCCGCTTAAAAGGAAATCCTCCCACATAACCGAGATAAGTAAGTCCATCCTGATAAGTAAAAAAATGCGTCACCCAATCTTCACTTGGACCGTAATCCAGAATCGCAATTTCCAATCCTTCATAAAAAGGAGAAATATCTGTCACATAAAAAAAGGTATCTACCAAGGCTCCCGAATGGAAACAATAATCCTCCAGCACATATTTCTTTCCATCGATAACAAGGCTGGCTTCATACAGTCCATCCGCCCCTTTTGCGCTCTGCACTTTTGCAACATAGCGAATCTCTTCCATATCGCCGTCCCCGTCTAAGTCCTCTTTTACCCGGATTCCTTCCTTGTACTCTTTGGGATATGGATGTTCTTCTTTATATTCTGATTCCGCCTTTTTGATGATTTCCAGATTGTCCTTTTCTATCTGGCTAAATACCGCTTCATCAAATTCTTTCGGCGACAATGTGCCCTCATACCAACTGCAGGACTCAAAATAATTCGCCAGATAAGTATTATCGAATTTCCGTCCATGTCTTGCATAAATTTCATTTCTGGCAATGGAAAGCTGGTCATCGGAACAATTCAGCAGATACTCCTCTTCCACCGGCATCGTATTGCTTAGGGGGAAAATATATTCTTCCGGGTTATATTGGACGCCTTCTTTACGGACAGTGAAAGAAGCCACAATTTCCTCGATGCAATCATACATGGCATGATATTGGGCGGATATGGTTTTATCTTCATAATAATAAGCTACGTCCGTAGGTTCTACCATATAGTAGGTCTGCGTAGCAGTATAAGCAAGGGGCGTACCGCCGGGCACATCGATGACCATTCCATTCACCCGGTAAAAACCGCACAAAAAGCCCATTCCTTTTTCTTTCTCATAAGAAGCCGACTGGAACAGGGTAAAACCATCTTTGCTTTTTTCCACCAGATACTTCCCTTCCCAGGAAGCCGGAATGGATATCGTCATCTCATTCCAGGTATAAGTAGAATCCTTCGCCTTTCCTTTTTGGGTATATCCAGCCGCAATCAGCATAAACATCGTTAAAAATAGTACGGCAAACCGTTTTCTTTTCATGGCTGCGCCTTTCCGCCCGCGTTCCCGGCATACAAAACAAAACCTACATGATGAAACGATATTGAAAAAGCAAGTTCCATCCTCTCAGACGAAAACCTGCTTTTTCGATATTTTTATGCTTTTATTCCTTTTTCATGCTGTCAGATGATGATTCTGCAGCATCTTATTCAGCAATATCTGCGTACATGAAGTACCAATAGCCATAAGGTGAATGCCAGGAACCAACAATCTGATCGCTCTGTAACCAGAAGTCGTTGTAATAAGCAACCGGGATACATCCCATTTTATCCATCAGGATATCTTCTGCTTCATGCAGCGCTGCGGAACGCTCCGCTGCGTCAAGCGTGGTTCTGGAAACTTCCATTGCTGCGTCATATTCTGGGAAGTTTACATTACCGTCGTTGTTTCCGTTTGTAGAATAGAACAAATCAAGCATATTGGAAGGATCGCTGTAGTCGCCTACCCAGCCGTTACGGGAAGCATCATAATCACCGTTACGACGCATCGGGGTAAAGCTTGCCCATTCAACAATTTCTACGTTCAAATCTACACCGATTTCAGCCCATGCCTGCTGTAAATATTCTGCAACGACTTTGTGATAACCGGTATCATTTGTAGAATAGGTAATTGACGGTAAACCTTCGCCGTCCGGATAACCTGCGTCTGCAAGAAGCTGTTTTGCTTCTGCTAAGTTTGCATCAAAGTCTTCGGAAATGTATAACTGACCGTTATTGGCATTGTCCATAAACTGACTTCCGTCCGTATCCACCCAGCCGGGACCCATGAAATTGTATGCCGGGCTGTAAGTACCCTGCATCAGCGTACCCGCTACATATTCACGGTCGATTGCAAGGCTCAACGCTTTGCGGACATTCTCATCATTGAAAGGTTCTCTGTCTAAGTTAATACTCAAATAATAAGTACCAATAATCGGGTCTACATAGAAATCTGAATTTCCCGATAAAGAAGGAATTTCTTCTGTAGGCACATCTTTAATGAATAAAACTTCCCCTGCCTGATATGCGCTGTATGCAGCATTGGAATCTTCAATCAGGTTGAAACGGATACCGTCTAACTTAATCGCATCAGCATTCCAGTAATTCGGGTTCTTGCTCATCAAAATATAAGACTTCGGAACCCATTCAGATACATAGAACGGTCCGTTCGTAATATAAGTCTCAGCAGCAGTTGCCCAGCTATCGCCGTTTGCTTCAATCGTTGCCTGCTGTACCGGGCTCAATGTCGCGAATGCCGCAAGACTGCCAAAGAAAGAACAAGGTGCACTTAAAGTAACAACCAGAGTCTTATCATCCGGCGCTGCTACCTGAAGGTCATCCAAGTTGCCTTCGATTGCACTGCTAAAGCCTTCTACCATACCAAGTACAGTCTCTGCATAAGGAGCCGCTACCATAGGGTCGCAGACTCTTTTCCAGCTATAAACGAAATCATTCGCTGTTAAGTCAGAACCGTCGGACCATTTCAGACCGTCTCTTAAATGGAAGGTCCATGTCAGACCGTCTTCACTTGTTTCCCAGGTCTCTGCCTGACCAGGAGCCAGTGTGCCGTCCTCTGCTACCGTTAAAAGGCACTCAAAGGAATGAAGCAGCATATTGCCACCGTCTACTGCACTGTTCAACGCAGGGTCAATTGTTTCAGGGTTAGGACCAATCTGAACCGATAAAATTTTTCCACCTTCAGATGTTGCATTTGAATCTGAAGCAGAATCTGAAGCATTAGAAGTGTCAGAAGTGTCAGAAGTGTCCCCCCCCTCTGTTGTTGCAGAGCCGCCATCATTGCCGCTACCGCCACAGGCAGTCAGGCTAAAAACCATAGCAGCCGCCAACATCAAGGCGATTACTTTCTTTTTCATAATGTTCCTCCTTTTAATTTGTGAATAATTTAATATGGATATTATATAAACATTTCTGATGCCATCTTAATAAATAGCATCTATATTTGTTTATCATATTTAATTCAACTTGTCAATATGGTGGCATGCGGCAAAATGTTCCTTTTCGACTTCCTGCCACTTAGGCGTCTCGCTAGCGCACCTTTCATCCGCATAGGGGCATCTTGTGCGGAAACGGCATCCCGAAGGGGGATTTAGCGGGCTTGGCACATCGCCTTCTAACACGATACGCTTGCTTTCCCTCGCCGTTTTCGGGTCTGCAATCGGAATTGCAGAAATTAGACTTTTCGTATAAGGGTGCAGCGGACGGGCAATCAGCTCGTAATTATCCGCCAATTCCACCATTCTTCCCAGATACATGACGCCAATCCGGTTGGAAATATGTTTCACGGCGGAAAGGTCATGGGCGATAAATAAATAGGTCAGCCCCATCTCTTCCTGTAAATCTTCAAACATATTGATGACCTGCGCCTGAATGGATACATCCAATGCGGAAATCGGCTCATCGCAGACGATAAATTCCGGTCTTACCGCAAGCGCCCTTGCAATGCCTACACGCTGTCTTTGTCCGCCGGAAAATTCGTGGGGATATCTGTTAGCATGTTCGGAGTTTAACCCTACGCGCCGCAGCATCTCGATGATGATATCGTAGCGTTCCTGCTTATTTGCCGCCATCTTATGGACGTCGATTGCTTCACCGACGATATCCCCCACCGTCATACGGGGGTCTAAGCTGGCATAGGGATCCTGAAAAACAATCTGCATCTTTTTGCGGTACGGAAGCATATCTGCGTAAATTTTCTTATCTACATCAAACACAACCTCGTCGTTATAAAGAAATCTTCCGCCCGTAGGTTCATAGAGACGAAGAAGCGTCCGCCCGGTAGTCGTTTTTCCGCAGCCGGATTCTCCTACAAGTCCAAGCGTTTCTCCTCTGTCGATGGTAAAGGACACATCATCCACCGCCTGAATGTATTTTTTATTTTTACCGAAACCGCCCGCCGGAAAATATTGTTGTAAATGTTCGATTTGAATTAACCTGTTACTCATTTACGGCTCCTTTCTCCATTTCCTCCTTCTGGTTCAGCCAGCACTGGGTATAATGGGTTTCTCCAAAATTAGAAACCGGCGGCATTTCCCGAAGACAAATCTTCATACATGCCTCGCAGCGCGGTGCAAAAGGACATCCTTTGGGGGGATTGAGCATATCCACCGGTGTTCCTTCAATCGGAATCAGCCTCTCATGGGAATCGGCGTCAATCCTTGGAATAGAGCGTATCAGCCCTTTGGTATACTGATGTTTCGGGTGATAGAAAATGTCGTCCGCCGTACCGTACTCGATGACTTTGCCGGCGTACATGACCGCAATCCGCTCGCACATGCTTGCCACCACGCCCAAATCGTGGGTAATCATGATAATCGCCATGCCCAGCTTATTTTTCAGCTCCATCATCAGCTCCAATATCTGCGCCTGGATGGTAACGTCAAGCGCTGTCGTCGGTTCGTCCGCAATCAGAAGTTTCGGTTCGCATGCCAGCGCCATCGCAATCATGACACGCTGTCTCATACCGCCCGACAATTCGTGGGGATATTGTTTCAGACGTTTGAGCGGTTCATTGATGCCTACAAGTTCCAGAAGTTCTTTCGCCCTATCCTTCGCCTGTGCTTTATTTTTATCCGTATGGAGTAAAATAGCCTCCATAATCTGGTTTCCGATTGTATAAACAGGATTTAAGCTGGTCATCGGATCCTGGAAAATAATGGAAACTTCATTTCCTCTTATTTTTCTCATTTCCTTTTCCGACATCTGTTCAATCTGGTGCCCGTTAAAGAAGAGACTTCCGTCTAATAATTTGCCGGGATGGGCGGTAAGCCCCATCAGACTGTATGCCGTTACAGATTTCCCGGAGCCGCTCTCGCCTACGATGCCAAGCACTTCTCCCTCTTTTAAGTGAATGGATACGTCATTTAAGGCTTTTACCTCCCCTGCCGGAGTGAAAAAAGAAAGTCGTTCATTTTTGATATCCACAAGATATTCTGACATAGATTCCTCTTTTCTGCGCAATCAATACCACGCCGCTTACTAATTTTTTAATTTCGGATCGAAGGCGTCTCTAAGCCCGTCGCCAAACAAGTTAAAGCTTAAAATAATCAGACTGATTAAAATCGCCGGAATAAACAGCAGATACGGATAAGTATTCATGCCGTTAATCGCATCACTCGCAAGACTTCCCAATGAGGGAAGCGGCACCGCAACGCCCAATCCTAGAAAGCTTAAAAAACTTTCCGTGAAAATGGAAGAAGGTATCTGCAGGGTCGTGGTAACAATCAATGTACCAATACAGTTGGTAAGAAGATGTTTTCTGATAATCTTACCATTCCCAACGCCCAGCGCCCTTGCCGCAGTCACATATTCACTTTCTTTCAGCATCAAAACCTGGCTTCTGACCATTCTGGCCATACCAACCCAGTATAAAAGCGCAAACACGATGAAAATACTAATCAGATTCTCGCCCACAGTCCTTACCCAGCCAAAGCCCGGCATTTCTTTGAGACTTTCCAGGGGCGCCTTTAAAGCAAAGGATAACAATACAATCAAAAGAATATCCGGCACCGTATAGATAATATCGACAATACGCATCATAACCAAATCCACCCAGCCGCCGAAAAATGCGGCAATAGAACCGTATGCAGAGCCGATAATCAGAATAATGCCAGTCGCAATCAGACCTACCAGAAGGGAAATGCGGCTTCCCATCATCACACGGATGGCATAGTCACGCCCCATTTTATCGGTTCCAAAAATATGGGGAAATACTTTCTCACCGGCCTCGATTCTTGCCAGCTCCTCCTCGGAATACTGCATCGGCGCCAGATTATTCGCCCCTTTCGTCTGCTCTTTGTATGTATACGGATAAAAAGACGGAACGATAAATGAGAAAATCATAACCAGAATAATCACCACGAGACTTACCATGGCAACTTTATTTTTTACGAGCCGGCGCATACCGTCTTTCCAGAAACTGACGCTTTCCCGCATAATAATCTGACTCTGCTTCTCTTCCTCGGATGCCGGCAAAAAATCTTCGGGATTAAGTTTTAATTGAAAACTGATTGGATTTTGTTTCATAATCCTCCTCCATTCCTGCGTACTATTTCAATTTGATTCTAGGGTCTACGAGCTTGTATACAATATCCACGATTACGTTCATGATAACAATCAACGTGGCAAGGAAAATGGTCGTGCCCATAATCAATGTATAATCGCGTCCGTTAATCGCCGTGATAAACTCGCCGCCAAGTCCCGGAATCGTAAAAATCTTTTCCACTACGAAACTACCTGTAACCGTATAAGCAAGCATCGGTCCCACATAGGTAATAACCGGAAGGATTGCGTTTCTGAGCGCATGTTTAAACAGCGTAGCAATCCCGGATACGCCTTTCGCTTTCGCCGTGCGCATATAGTCCTGTCCGAGCACATCCAGCATGGAAGAACGCATCAGTCTCATAATATAAGCGGTAGGATAAAAAGACAACGCCATTACCGGCATTATGTAATGTTTCCATGACGTGACTCCCATCGTAGGGAGTAATTTCAAACGAACGCCCAGAAAATATAATAGCAGATTACAGATAACAAAGTTAGGCACCGCGATACCGCAGGTAGCGACGACACTAATCAGACTATCCAGAAACTTCCCTCTTTTCAATGCGGCAACACAGCCAAGGGGAATCCCAACCAACAGGGAAACAATAACGGACATCCCTCCTACTTTCGCGGAAACCGGGAATCTGTTTAAGATAATACTCATGACGGTACGTCCGCGCTGTTTGAGACTGTCGCCGAAATCACCGTGCAGGGCATCGCCGATATAGGTAAGATATCGCTGGAATAACGGTTTATCCAGACCGTATTTGGCTTCCAGCGCCGCCGTCGCCTGCGGACTGATTGCTTTTTCAGAAAGGAAAGGACCGCCGGGCACCATATTCATCAGAAAAAAAGTAATGGTTGCAACTGCCCAGATTGTAATAATTGCAAGACCGATTCGTTTTACAACATACTTAAACATACTGACAACTCCTTACTTAAAATCGTATTCCTATAAACGTTAAAAAGAAAAGAACCACAGTGTTTATTTATGTAAACCCCATCGTTCCTTACATAACGTGTATATTTTATCAAAAAAATACGGTATCTGTCAATGCTATTTGTCATTTTTATGGACAAGAAGAAGCAATTATCAGAATATTTCCCTCAATATGGACGCTGCCAAATTCTGCCGGCAGGATAAAATGATCTCCTTTGCCGATTTTCTGTCCGTTGATAAGACCTTCCCCGGCAACCACACTCATCACCATAAAAGGCTCATCCTGCTCCATCGTAAGGGACTTCGTAACGTCCAGCTTCCAAATCTTATAATAGTCACAGGCGATTAATAAATTCCTTGTATTGACGGGCATGTGATTGGTGTGAAAAAGGCACTCTTCCAAAGGCTGTGCGGGCACTGTCGTAACGTCTATGCACTCCTTGATATGTAACGGTCTCAGCTTTCCGTCCACCAGACGGTCATAGTCATATACCCGGTAAGTAATATCGCTATTCTGCTGTACTTCTAAAAGCAGCATTCCTCCTGTAATCGCATGGATGGTTCCCGGCGCGTTCTGAATCACATCGCCTTTTTTTACCGTGATTTCCCGGATAAATTCCTTCCATCTGCCATTGCGGACCATATCGATTAGCTCTGCCCTATCCTGGGCGTTATGTCCGAATACCAGTTTCGCATTTTCAGGACAATCCAGCACATACCAGCACTCTGATTTTCCCAGGGAGCCGTTTTCATGAACCGCGGCATAGGCATCGTCAGGATGCACCTGGATGCTTAAATCTGTTTTGGCGTCCAGAATTTTTACCAGCAGCGGAAACCGGTCCAGTCCGGTATTACCGAACAGTTCCGGTTTCTGCTCCCATAGACTGGATAAGGTATAGCCGGCATAGATTCCGTCCCGGATTGTGCAGTCGCCGCCCGGACGGGCGCTGACTGCCCAGCATTCCCCTACATTTTTAGAGGGAATCTGATAGCGCCATTCCGTTTCCAGCCTATCGCCGCCCCATACCATCTGTTTGAAAACAGGATTTAAAAATAAAATCGGCTGTTTTGAGTCGTTCATGAATTTTTATTTCCTCCAACTGTCGCTTTTGTATGATTGTTCGTGCGCTACTCTTTGGACTCCGGCAGACGCAGACGTAGAAACCGTTTGCCAAGCTGCCTTAAATTGAGCGGCAGAATCGGATAGATATAGCTTTTATCCGATAAGGTTTTGTTGCAGACGATAGAAAGTATCAAAATAAGAATCGCCGCCACATAACCGTATATTCCGAAAATCGCCGTCAGAATCAGATTGATAATCCGCATAAATTTCAGCGCATAACCAAGTTCATAACTTGACTGCGTGTAATTGGCGATTGCAACAAACGCCATGTATAGCATGACTTCCGCGTTGAACCATCCACTATTTACAGAAAATTCCCCCAGCACGAGCGCCGCCATGACACTGAGCGGCGTACTTAACATGTTCGGCGTATTGATTGCCGCCAGCTTCAAACCGTCGATTGCCAGTTCTAATATCAGAAATTGTGCAATCAGCGGGATATTCGTCGCTTCTTTTACCATGATAAACCGGAAGGATTCCGGTATCCATTCGGGTCTCTGCATCAAAAGCAGAAACGTCGGCGTAATCAGATAGGTCAATAGACCAATCAGAAACCTGGAAAGCCGCAGGTAGGTCCCCGTAACCGGCGGGAAATAATAGTCGTCCGCCTCTTCCACAATATCAAAAATAGAGGTAGGAACAATCATCGCCGAAGGGGAATTGTCCACCAGAATGATGATATCGCCTTCCAGAATCTGCGCGGAAGCCGTATCAGGGCGCTCCGTAAACTTAAATTTCGGAAAAGGGTTGAACCAGTTCCTCTGATAGAGACATTCCGCAAGGCTTTCCTGATTCATCGTCAGGGCGTCCACTTTAATATCCGAAATCCGCTTCTTGATTTTCTCTAAAAATTTATGATCCACCCTGCTATCCATATAACAGAGTACGATATCGGTCTTAGAGCTCTTGCCGGCGTTCATCATTTCCATCCTAAGCTCCGTACTTCTAATCCGGCGTCTTATCAACGCAGTATTGAAAACGACTGTTTCTACAAAACCGTCCTTGGAGCCCCGAAGCGTCTTATCCTTTTCCGGCTCTTCCACGCCTCTTGCCGGATAGGTTCTGGAATCAATCAGGACGCATCTGTCGTATCCGTCGATAAAAAGGGCGAAAACACCCGATAAAATACTATAAAAGATATCGTCCCATTTATCCCTTAAATCGATTTCCACATAAGGAGTCGCTTTTTTCGCCATTTCATAGGCGCTTGCCGGCATATCCTCAGGTTTCATATCCAGGAAATACTGTAAAAGTTTCTGCATCATTTCATCTTTACAGAAACCGTCTATAAAATAGATACATGCCTGTCTGCCGCCGACCTCGATGACTCTATAGACAATGTCAAAACTGACGTCCGGCTGCAGACGTTCTTTTAAATAACACATGCTTTCTTCTAATGATGAAGTCATTATATTCTTTTTTTGCACAGATAAAACTCCTTCCGAGACATTTTTTCTTAGTATCCCCGGAAAGAAACGTTTTATGCGTAAGATTACACATGTTATTGTTTGCCAGTGCTGCCGTGGCCGCCTCTGTCAGCATGGTCTAGACTTTCGACTTCGTCGAATACGAGTTTCGGCTGATTTTCCATGATGCGGAACTGGCAGATTCTATCGTTTACATGAATCTGCGTATCCCTTACGGCATAAACCGGCATAAACCACTGATCGTTATCTCCGCAATAGGAACAATCAATGACCCCCTGATGATTGGTCTGGATAATGCCGAAATTTTTAAATGTGGAACTTCTCGGCACTACATGCGCCTCATACCCTTCTGGCAGCTCCATCGCCA
>JAMPHJ010000054.1 GCA_023663465.1 Muribaculaceae bacterium
AAACAATAAATTTCAATGAAATAGGAGCAGATTTCTCTGCTCCACTCGTGTAAATTGGATAAATCACTATTTCTCAACTTCTTGCCAGCCCATCCACATGCAGGACTTCCCCGCTGATATAGGACGCCATATCCGACGCCAGAAATACAAATGCGTTGGCAATGTCTTCCGGCTGCCCCATGCGCCGCAGGGGAATCTGTGCAATCATCGGGTCAATCACTTCCTTCGGTACATTGCGCATCATATCCGTGTAGGTGATTCCAGGCGCAACCGCATTGACACGGATTCCTTTCGGTCCTAACTCCCTGGCAAGGGATAACGTAAATCCGTTAACCGCAAATTTGGAAGTCGGATAAGCGATTCCCGCAGGCTGCCCGTACACGCTCACCATAGAAGAAGTATTTAAGATTACGCCGCTTCCTGCGCCGACCATGTGCTCGCTTGCCGCCTTGGAACAGTTGTATACGCCCTTGATATTTAAATCCATGACCTTGGAAAAAGTCTCTTCCGTATAATCCGCAAAAGGCGTGCTTTCCGACACGCCGGCGTTGTTCACCAGAATGTCTATCTTACCATATTTCTCGGCAATCGCATCAAAAGCCTCTTTTACCATGCCATAATCAGACAGATTCGGGTAAATTCCCTCGATGGACGCATCAGGATACGTCTCTTTTAACTGTGTAACCGCCTTGTCCGCCGTTTCCTGCCTGCTGGCACATAACACCACGGACGCGCCCTCTTTTAAGAAAGCCTCAACTGTCGCGTAACCAATCCCTCTGCTGCCGCCGGTTACGATAGCAACCTTGTTATCCAATAACATGAAAAAACCCTCCTTCTCATTGGGCAATATGCCCTTCTTTCAATAATATTTATAGTATACCATAGCTTTATCAAATAAAGACATAGATTATTTGAAATTTTTGTTCCGGCAGAGTCACTTATAAAACAAGAAAATCGCTCCGCGATTATCTTGGGAAGAATGCTTCGCATTCTTCCACGTTGTCGAGTAATTTCCTATATGAAAAAATCCCCACAGATTTCTCTGCAGGGATTTTCGTTTTTTCTTATTCGTTATCAAACAGTGCGTTGCTTAATGTTACTAAGTCGTTTGCATTCGGGGAATAAACCCTGTCTGAAAGCTCGATGTGTATTGTTATGTCAACCGGCTCATCATAAGTTGCATTTGCAAGCGCAGTGGTTAAACTGTTCTTCAATGTCTCAAGATACCAATCCGTTATCTCATCTTCACTCATCGCAGTTTCACTTTCCATCAGCTCCGCATACTTCGCTTCATACTGTGTCTCGAAATCTTCTAACGCTGCGTTGAAGATATGCATCTTCTCACAGGATACGGTTACGACAAAAGAGCCGTCACTCTGTTTTTCAGCTGCGCCAACCGTATATTTTGCTGCTGCCAGAATGTCGCCGACAACATCACGGTATTCGTTTTCCTGCTCCTCTGTTACATCCATGCCGACAAGCAGCGCGTCAAGCTGTGCGTCAATCCCCTGGTCGTAAAGTTCCGCCGCTTCCTCAGCCGTACCTACTTTCGTGCTGACAAACTGTGTGGAATCATTTTTGTAAGAGTTGTCTAACAGAGCTTTCGTATATGCAGCAGCATCAAAAGAGCTTCCGCATCCGCCCAATACTCCGACTGTCATTGCACACACCAGCATCATTGCTAACTTTTTCATTTTCTTTTCCTCCCTCGTTTTGCGTCAATAACACTTCAATGAACAATGATACCATTTTTTTGACTTTTGTCAACCTTATCCGTAAAAATAATAAAAATTCCGAAATTTTACGAAACAAAATGCTGTGGGGTAGATTAAGGGAAAAGGCAGGGAAATTAATTTTCAGTCAGCATTTTAGGTATTGGGTGGGGCAGAACAGATAGAAATCCCACGAAGGCACGCTTTCGCTCCATGAAAAACGCAGCGGTACTAAACTCAAAAGCCGCGTTGCGTCTTTTTCGCTAAGTGCCGGCGTTTTTCAAGGACCTTCGCAGGATTTCTATCTGTCCTGCCATTCCACATAAAAGAGCTGACTGAAAATTGATTTCTATGAGGTAAAAGACGCTACGGTTCACAACGAATGCTCCTACCATAAAATTCAATAAACCTTGCCCTGGGAAGCAGCTTTAAATCCGGCGTTGTAGGAAATAAGGCATTTTCCTGCCTTGGCAAGCTTCCTGATAGTTCTATTGTACAGATTTCCTTGCAGTCTTCCAGAAATGAAAAATCACAAAGACGTGGGGTCTGTAAAAAGAGATATTTCAAATTTTTACAGTTTCTAAGAACTCCAAGGTCTGTCAGCATTCCGAATCCGCCGCCCGTAAGCTCCAAAAGGCGCAAATCTTTAAATTCTGACAAAAAATCCACATTACTGACGACGCTGCCCGCGTCAATGGATAATTCCTTCAAATAAGCCATATCCAAAAGAAAAGAGTAGTCCCTCACATGATATAGGTGCAAGGACTTTACTTCCGGGAAATTTGTTAAGTCTGCAAAAGAAAACTGCTTCTCTTCCCCCGGCTTTATCCTTTCAGCATGACCATTAAATGTAATTGTCACTTCCAATTCATTCGATGTATCCGCATGATGATTCCAGGAACAGGAAATCTCTGTAATGACAGCCGCGTCACTTTTCATAAGCGGTCTGTTTAGAAATGCCGCCTTTTCCGTATCATCCAGCTGCCAAAGCGCTATCAGGGCATTGCGGAACGCCTGTTCAAACAGCGGTTCTTCCAAGATAAGCTCCTCATCCCCCGGAATACTCTGTTCTGGTTTCCGAAGAGAAAGCCCGTGGCTTTTCATCAAGGCGGCGAATACATTGTGCAGCTCTGGATACGCCCATTCATCGGCTCCGACATTATCATTTCTTTTCGGAGTTCCCCATTCAATCCTGCCCCCAAGGTCTTCAAAACTGGCTGCAATATAACGGACGGCGTCTGTCAGCACGGTATCTTCTTTCTTTTGCTTTTTGCGCACGCCGATGACTTCCGCCATATTCTGCTTACCAAGGCGATAAAATACCGCCACTTCCGTCCCTATATCCCCTGCGTCAAAAGTAAAGGTATAACCGCACAAATCACAGCCGTTTTCCATCTCATATTTTTCAAAAGTCAGATTCGATACCCTGTCAGCGCAAAGCTCCCTGCTGCAGCGCTCCACTTCCCCGACGAAATCTTCCCAATCATCCGTAAGCGCATTTTCCCCCATCCGGTTTGCCACCGGCTCCGTATAAACTTTAATCCTTGGCAGCTTCGGCGCAAGATAGACATACGCCCCCAGAGGATAACTGTCATATTCCATATCCGCCCGTTCTATCCGGTATGCACCGGAATATGCGGTATCCGGCGTGTTGCTTTTCGGCAGATACAGATAGGCGGGAATTACAACGATCTCACCGGGCAGGATATAATCCGGGTTTACCAGAATTTCCTTATTCGCTTCCAGAATATCCCGATAAGCGCTGCCATTGCCCCATGCGTCCTCAGCAATGTCCCATAGTGTATCGCCCGGCTTTATCTCATATTCATTGACTCCACAAGTCAATCTGATATAGTTATCTGTATCTTCTTCCTGCGACAGCCCGGCTACCGGCGAATAATCAAATTGGGCAGCAAAAACGTCTATTTTTGCTGCCATACATAAATAGCCTATGACAAGAAAAGTTCCCGCTAATCTGATATAGTTCATGAGCTGACTCCGGTATTTTAGGCTTTTCCCATTTTCAACAGCTTCGCTGCCTTTGGAAAAAGTTCTCTCAAAATTTATCAATAAACTACTTATCTGCCTCATTACAAAGCACACAAACTTTACCATCTTCATTCACTACTCTCAAGTTGCGTACATTAGTTTCCCAATCAGGAATTTCTATGTTCAACATATGATTTACTGTATCAATCTGATAAATCAGCCCCTCAAACATTGTGGCACTCAATATGAGATTAAAAGTAGCATTTATCTCATTATTTGCTATAATATGCATACTTGGATATAAAATACCCCCAATATCCAAATTCACCTTATACAAATTACCAAATGTGGAACCGCCAAAGCCAGATAAGGGCACATCCTGTCTGACAAGGACTGCATCTAATTCAGATATGAGTATATCCTCTTCATCTGTCCATACTGGAATATACGCCCCTGTATCAAATAAAGCAGTAAGTCCATTATTTAAGATAACTACTGGTCTTTGTCTCGTTTTATCCAATCGCAATGTATACTGTTTCATAGTACGCCCACCATACCCAGCTGCACATGTCCCTCCGGATTCGTATGACGGGCAATAATTTCACCTTTTAACACCAATCTCGTCAATTCCGATTTCTTTTTATCCGCATATTTGACAATGGCAGACTCTACAGAAATTCCATCGTTATTTTGATACTGCACTTCCACCAAGCCTACCCATTGGTCTGGATATTTCATTTGTATCTGCTCCCAAGTCATTCGCTCATTCACACAAAACACCTCCTTGCATTTTAGGCTTCTCCCATCTTCAACAGCTTCGCTGCCTTGGTCAAGCCGACCAGGCATTTTAGGCTTCTCCCATTTTCAACAACTTTGCTGCCTGGTCGGCGGCGATGCAGGCGTCCAGGATTTCCTGGATATCGCCATTGATAATCTTTTCCAGTTTGTACAGCGTCAGATTGATTCTATGGTCCGTCACACGCCCTTGCGGGAAATTGTAGGTCCTAATTTTCTCGGAACGGTCTCCCGTACCAATCTGGCTTCTACGCATTTCCGCCTCCGCGTCATGCCGCTGCTGCTGCTCGATATCATAAAGTTTCGCCTTTAACAGGGCAAACGCTTTCGCCTTGTTCTGAATCTGCGATTTTTCCGTCTGACTGTATACGACAATCCCCGTAGGATAGTGCGTCAGACGCACTGCGGAGTCCGTCGTGTTGACACACTGTCCGCCGTTGCCAGACGCCCGCATAACGTCTATCCGTATATCTTTATCTTCAATAACGATATCAATATCTTCATCCACTTCGGGCATAACTGCCACGCTGATTGTGGAAGTATGGATACGTCCGCCGGATTCGGTTTCCGGGACGCGCTGTACGCGGTGCACGCCGCTTTCATATTTCAGCACGGAATATGCCCCCTGCCCCGTCACCATGAAAGTAACACTCTTCATGCCGCCGATGCCGATTTCCTCCACTTCCACCGTTTCCACCTTCCAGTGTCTGCCTTCCGCATAATGGACATACATACGATAGATTTCCGCCGCAAACAAAGCCGCCTCGTCCCCGCCCGCGCCTGCACGGATTTCCATAATCACATTCTTATCGTCGTTAGGGTCTTTGGGCAGAAGCAGTATCTTCAACTCATGCTCCAGCTCTTCCACCCTCTTTTTAGAAGCTGCAAGCTCTTCTTTCAGCATTTCCCGCATTTCCTCATCGGATTCGCTATCCAGCATGGAAAGACTGTCTTCCACATCCTGATTGCATTTCCGATATTCCTTATACGCCTCAACGATAGGCGTAAGACTGCTCTGCTCTTTCATCAAAGAACGAAACCGCTCCTGATTATCCGCTACGGAAGGTTCGCTCAATTCATTCATAATCTCTTCATATTTTCTAAGCAAATCTTCTAATTTATCAAACATATTTTTTTCCTTTCTCTACTACATAACAAGGCAATATGAAACTAAGATTCTGCATCCGTCCGTTGTGCAGAATATATAATCCAACGCAGGCACGCTCTCGCTACGGTTCAAACGCAACGGTACATAAGATGCCAAAATACGGCATCTAAGTACCGGCGTTTTCACAGTACCTGCTTATGGATCATATATTCTGCACAACTACACACTTTTAAACTTTCGTTTCATCATTACCCACTACACCCAAACCCCATGCACTACTCTATCTAAGCCGCTATAATCTTTCACAACCTCTACCTCTATAAACCCGGCGCTTTCCATCAGCGCCCGGACGGCTTCGCCCTGGTCATAACCGATTTCTAAAAAAAGTCTGCCGCCGCCGGTCAGATATTTTCCTGCCTGTGGGATGATTCTGCGGTAAAAATGTAAGCCGTCTTCTCTACCGTCCAAAGCAGTCAACGGTTCATATTCCCGCACTTCCGGCATCAGCGTCTCTATCACATCGCTGCGGATATAGGGCGGATTGGATACCATTATCTCAAATTCCGTCGGATATGCATCGCCATCCCCCAGCCCGCCATTTTCTGCTTTTGGCAGCGCGGCTCCTTCTAATCCCTCGAACAAATCGCCCTGTAAAAAAGCCGCGTTTAACGCTTTCCTATCTCTGCCAAGTTTCCTGGCATTATCCTCTGCAACCTGCAGCGCTTCCTTGGAAATATCCACGCCTAGACCGATGCAGTCATTGGAATAATATAGAAGACTCAATAAAATACAGCCGCTGCCGGTACACATATCCAGAATCCGCATTCCGTCATGCAGATACCGCATTGCTTCCTCGACCAGAATTTCCGTATCCTGCCTCGGTATCAGCACATGTTCATTGACTGCAAAAGTCAATCCCATAAAATCCTGCCACCCGGTAATATATTGCAGCGGCTCATGCTTTAACCTTCTGGAAATACATGTCTCGTAACGTCCCGTTTCTTCTGCGGACATTTCCCTCCCGCCATGAACAAGCAGCGTATTACGGTCTGTGCCACACACATATTCCAACAACAGTCTCGCCTCTAACTGCGCCTCAACAATCCCTGCCCCGCTAAGCTGCCCTGCGCCCCATTCATAGGTCTGCTGATAATTCTTATTCATCGTGATTCCCATGCCTTTTTCAATCTGCATATCTGAGAAAAACTCAAGGTTCCTCCCTACGATTCCCTTCGCTTCCGGTCCTGTCATTTTCAGGCTCTTCATCCACCAGCCAGGACTCGTCTATCTCATAACCAAAAGTGTCCTTCAGATAAGCCTTCCAGTCAAATACCGCCTCTACCGCCGCAATGGCGACCTCAACCATGTCTTTGTCCGGCTCCTTCGTCGTCAGCCCCTGCAGCCACATGCCGGGCGCGGATATGATTCTGACCAAAATATTATTGCTTCTTCCGGCAAGCCGGATAATCTCATAAGAAATGCCCGCAATTACCGGAATCAGAGCAATCCGCACAAGCACCCGGTACACCGGGCTTTCCACTCTGATAAAGAAAAACAAAACGACGCTTACCAACATGACAAACAGCAGGAAACTCGTCCCGCACCGTTTATGCTGCTTCGAGCTGCGCATTACATTATATACAGTAAGCGGGCGCCCCTTCTCAATACAGTTAATGCATTTATGCTCCGCGCCGTGATACATATACACCCTCTTGATATCTTTCATCAAAGAAATACTCAGCACATACATTACAAAAATGAAAATACGAATCACGCCTTCTATGATTGCAATCAGTGAAGCGTTCCTGATATATTCTTCAAATAGAGACGTCAGAAAATAAGGCAATACCATAAAAATGGCGATTGCAAGAAGAAAAGAAAAAACTGTTATCATTCCCATGAAAATTTTTTCCGCCTTATCCTTGAACATTCTATGGAATGCCTTTTCTGCCGCCGTTTCCTTCGCCTCTTCCTCCTCGTAGAAAGATGCGGAAAAATTCAGACACCGCATCCCCAGAATCAAGGAATCCACAAACTGAAAAATCCCCCTAACAAAAGGAATCTTCAATAGCTTACTGCCATGCACCACACCATGATAAGTGTCTACCTCTACTTCTATCTCGCCATCCGGCTTACGGACTGCCACTGCATACTGTTCCTCATTTTTCATCATAATGCCTTCTAAAACCGCCTGTCCGCCGATTCCAGAATAATGATTTCGTTTATTTTTCGTCATATTTACACCTGTTTAAGAAGTCTTTCCATAGTAAAAATAAGGTTGAGATGATTCATCCCAACCTTTTCCATCAAACTATTTGCTTTCCACACCGTATTTCTTATTGAACTTATCAATACGTCCACGCGCCTGCGCCGTCTTCTGCTGCCCTGTATAGAACGAATGGCATTTAGAACAAACTTCCACATGGATTTCCGGTTTCGTCGAACCTGTTACGAATGTGTTGCCACAGTTACATGTTACGGTTGCCTGATAATACTCAGGATGAAGTCCTTCTTTCATTTTATCCTGCTCCTTTTCCTATATTGTACGGACGCTCTAAGGCGCCGTCAGAATTTTTGTTTTCACCTACGCTGCACAAACCGACAGCTTATACATTGTAGCATAGCTGTTTATCGTATGCAAGCACTTTTCGAGGATTTTTCTGAGTTTTTTATAATTTATAAAATTCATAGCATCCATTCAGCTTATGACTGCAAAACAATTCCGCCCTTGCCAAGCCATGCATTATATAAATTTCATCTTTTTTACCATATTGACAAACTCAAGATTATTCCGGGTTCGCGTAAACAAATCCACTACCTTGTCCACTGCTTCTTCCGCTTTTAAACTGTTTAACGACTTCCTGATAATATTGATTGCCTCCAGCTCTTCCGGTGTAAGAAGCAAATCTTCCCGTCTGGTCCCGGATTTTGGAATGTCGATTGCCGGAAATACCCTTTTTTCCGAAAGCTTCCTATCCAGCACCATTTCCATGTTGCCGGTGCCCTTAAACTCCTCGTAAACCACATCGTCCATCTTACTTCCGGTCTCTACAAGCGCGGTCGCAAGTATGGTGAGGCTTCCGCCTTCCCGCATATTCCTCGCCGCGCCGAAAAAGCGTTTCGGCATATGGAGCGCCGCCGGATCCAGACCGCCGGATAAAGTACGCCCACTCGGCGGAACCGTCAGGTTATAAGCCCTCGTCAGCCGGGTGATGCTGTCTAAAAGAATCACCACGTCTTTTCCATGCTCCACAAGACGCTTGCCACGCTCGATTACCATCTCGGACACCCGCTTATGATGCTCTGGCAGCTCGTCAAACGTAGAATAAATAACTTCCACATTCGGTCCTTCTATTGCTTCCTTAATATCCGTCACCTCTTCGGGACGCTCGTCAATCAGAAGGATAATCAGATGCGCATCCGGCGTATTGCGGGTGATGGACTTCGCCACTTCTTTTAATAATGTCGTCTTACCTGCCTTGGGCGGGGACACAATCATTCCTCTCTGCCCTTTGCCCACAGGACTCATCAAATCCATAATTCTCATGGCAATAGAAGAGCCCGGCACTTCCAGCTTCAGTCTCTCATTGGGGAAAATCGGCGTCAAATCCTCAAAGCTGGCTCTGCGCATCGCCACCTCTGTTGAATATCCATTGATGGATTTCACATAAAGAAGGGCGCTGAATTTCTCACTCTGCGTCTTAACCCTTGTATTTCCCTCCAGAATATCACCGGTTTTGAGTCCGAACCTTCTAATCTGGCTCGGCGCCACATAAACGTCATTTTCCCCTGGCAGATAATTCTCGCAGCGGATAAACCCAAAACCGTCGCTCATAACTTCCAGAATGCCGTGCGCCACGATACCGCTGTCTAACTCCGCCGGGAATTTCTCTTCCTCGTTCCCGGACGTCGCGCCTTCTTGTCTTTCCGTCCGCTCTGCCCGTTCCGGTCTTTCTGTCCGTTCCGGCCGCTCTGCTCTCTCTTGCCGTTCCTGACGCTCGGTCCGTTCTGGTCGCTCGGTTCGCCCCTGACGCTCTGCCCGCTCGTTCCGCTCCTGACGCTCCGCTCGTCCGGCTCCTTCCTGCCGCTCCGGTCTTTCTGTTCGTTCCGGTTTCTTCTGAACGATGGATTTTACGGCGACTTCTTTTCCTTCCGCCTTGTCCTTCTCGTCCTCGCGCAGCATCGCTTCCACCAAATCAGCCTTTTTCATGGATGAAATGCCTTTGATACCTCTTACCTTTGCAATTTCTTTCAAATCCGCAAGCGCTAATGATTGATACTTTTCCCTCATAAATTCCTCCTATACCTTTGTAAACTATATCAGCGTAAAACGCCATTTTTTCATGTATTGAAAGCACTCAGCATTATCTTTTATTCACTCTTTGGTTAAGGGATAAATCACCGATATACTATCTGAATAATAGAAACTGCCAAAAACAAAAATAAACGCCATCAGTTTATACTATTTTTACAAAAGTTTTCAACCATTTCTATCAATTCTTCTGCTGTTTCAATCTGTTCCTGAGATTTTTCTTTCGTAGCGACATAAAAATCATCATAATCGCTTTTTTGCTTCTATCAATATTTTAGCTGCTTTTAAATCACTTTTTGCTGTTTCCAATCTGTATTTCATCAAATCAATTTTATTTCCCTCTTCATGCTGTTCTATACAGTTTTATCCCCTCTCTTTCCACATTTGCATAAAATGGATATGCCTTTAACCAATATCTGAAATGTTCATCAGATTTAGCAATCGGCTTAATATCCACATCATAATCCATGTTGAAATCATAGGTCACGTCTGACAACTGATGTCTGTAATTCTCAATTTCCAAATCTGTTATATTGAGCAAAATCATAATATCAATATCTGAATCTTCCCTGTAATCCCCTCTTGCATAAGAACCATACAATATGACAGCTTTCAAATACTGTCCATAGATATCTTTTACCTTATTCACATATTGATTTAGCAAATTATTTATTTTAATCGGCATAAACTTCTCCTATACCCTTTGTAAACTATATCAGCGTAAAACGCCATTTTTTCATGTATTGAAAGCACTCAGCATTATCTTTTATTCACTCTTTGGTTAAGGGGTTTTATTTCCTGATATGTAAATCGAGATGCTAAAAATCCTATATCACAATCCATTATACACGAATTGTTGAAAAAAGCAACAAAAATCCCACGAAGTTGCGCTTTCGCGGGATTTTCATTCATTGCAACGGTTTTGTGATAAATAATCAATGATAAATTATTACTATTCTTCCTGGAAAGACAAGGTAACGTTTTCTGCCGGAATGTCGAAAGATTTCGAGACATAATCCAATATGTCTGTTTCCAGTGTATCCGCCCGGTCTTGTCCGGCGACGATGCCTACATCGGCGGAAAGGATTTCACCGTCTGCATAATCGATGTCGATAGCACAGTCCACTACTCCGTCGCAGTCCTCAATTCCTGATACGACAGTCTTAACGATATAATCAGCATACAAAGCGTCCTTGTCGGGATCCGTACTCCGGCTATCCGCCCTGAGTTCTATGCTTTCCTGCGCGATGCCTTCTTCATTGGAACCAGCCATCCCAGCCGTAATACCCGCGATTACGACGCCAAGGACAAGCACAGAACCTGCGCAAAGTAAAAAGACTCTTTTTTTCATAAGTTCCTCCTTTTTTCGTGTACTTGATTGTAAATTTCTTTCAAATCGTCAATCGCCATCGTAACATCCAGCGTATGAAAGCCGCGCCAGCATTCATTCACGGTTTTCGCATCGGCGATTTTATAAATTTCGCGGCTGTATTCATCGGTATAATAATGCCAATACCGATAAAGATACCCCGCCCAATACATCACCTCCCTATCATAAAGCGTTCCAGCCTTTTTCAGACCGCCCGCTTCCTCCTCTAATTCCTCAAGAATATATTCTTCGCCCGCCCATTGCAGTCTGTCATAAACATCGTCCAGCGCGGCGGCGGCTTTGCTATTCATAAAGGTTTCGATAAATGCCGGACAATCATATCCTTTTTTCAAAGCCAGCTCAAACAGCCTTCCCTGTATGTCGCAAAGCTGGCGTTTTTCGAGTGATAGAGCTTTCATTTTTCCTCGTTTCCGCGCTGTTTTCATTCCGCCTTTAGTATCTCGTCAAAAAAACGGCCTTCACGGCGATACTCCCGGCATATTTCATCCGCCAGCGCAATGCCTTTAGAACGATTGGTTTCACTTTCCTGCTTTAATTTATCCCGTTCACTTCTGGTAAGTCTCTGTTCATCCAGAATTTCTATTTTTTTACAGGCTTTTTCTGTTAATGCCACATATTGCTTTCCAAGTTTTAATGCCGAAAGACTGTTAATAAGCGCAACATCTGTAATGTCCCCATTAAAAAAACGATCCAAAACGACAAACATCCTATCATTTGCAATATATCCGACAATCATATCGCATTCCTTGCCCAGACTGGCAACCCGGCGATAAACTGACGAATGCTTTACATCCTCCATCTTGCCGCGATTATAAGCGACTAATAACGCCCAGTCCAATCCTGCTTCCAAATTTAGAATGTTAAGCCCTGACAGATTAACATTCAGGGTATATAGTCTGGCGTCGGGATAATTACAAATCAGCGTAAGCGGCTGTATCCGTTCGGTTCCCATATAAAAACCTCTGCCAAAATCACAATGTTCCCTGCTGACGGGAGCAATAGCGCCTTGAATCCCCGATTTTGAACCATGATAGAGGGTTATTGTCTCGTTTCCGTTCATCATAGGACACCCTTTCTATCTGAAAAATTGATATTTCGGAATTGGGTTTATTATAGCATGGAAAAAGGGGAAATACAAGGTCGCGTTTTTCACCGCAGTTTCTTATTGCACAAACTCCCCAAATACTATATGATGAAACAAGAGCCGTCATTGCCATAGCGGACATGCGCTGCAATGCCGGCAGGACAAATGCCAAGAGCAATCAGATTTCATAAAGAAACGAGGTATCATTATGACGACAAACGAAAAAGCACTCAAACTGCATGAAGAATGGAACGGCAAACTGGAAACGGTTTCCAAGACGCCTGTCAAAACGAGAGAGGATTTGGCGCTTGCTTATACGCCGGGAGTTGCGGAACCCTGTAAAGTCATTGCGAAGGATAAAGAAGCTTCCTATACTTATACCTGGAAAGCCAATACAATCGCTGTTGTTTCCGATGGCAGCGCAGTACTCGGTCTTGGAAATATCGGTCCCCATGCCGCAATGCCCGTTATGGAGGGAAAAGCGGTTCTGTTCAAAGAATTTGGCGGCGTAAACGCTGTCCCTATCTGCTTAGATACGCAGGATACCGAAGAAATCATCAAGGCTGTGACCTATCTTGCCCCCGGTTTCGGCGGCATCAACTTAGAGGACATCAGCGCGCCGAGATGCTTTGAAATAGAAGAAAGACTGAAAGCAACGCTGGATATTCCTGTTTTCCATGATGACCAGCATGGTACGGCAATCGTCGTCTTAGCGGGCACTATCAACGCCCTCAAGATTGTGAAGAAACAAAAAGAAGACTGCAAAGTCGTCGTAAATGGCGCAGGGAGCGCGGGTATTGCCATCACCAAGCTTTTGTTAAGCTATGGATTCCGACATATCATTCTCTGCGACAGTACGGGGATTATCAGCAAGTCCCGAAACGATTTGAACAAGGTAAAACAACAGATGACTGAATTGACCAATCTGGACAATCAAACCGGAACACTGGCGGATGCCTTAAAAAATGCGGATATTTTCATCGGCGTATCCGCTCCGAATGTGGTAACTCCCGAAATGGTAGCTTCCATGAACAAAGATTCCATCCTGTTTGCCATGTCGAATCCAGTGCCGGAAATCATGCCGGATATTGCAAAAGCTGCGGGCGCGCGAATCGTAGGCACGGGACGCTCCGATTTTCCGAACCAGATTAATAACGTGGTAGCTTTCCCCGGTATTTTCAAAGGCGCTCTGGAAGGACGCGCAAAGCAGATAACGGAAGAGATGAAACTCGCCGCTGCCCTTGCCATCGCCGCCCTCGTTCCAGAAGAGGAATTAAGCGAAGACAATATCATGCCGGAAGCATTTAACCCCGAAGTGGCGAAAAAGGTCGCAGAAGCTGTAAAAGCCCACATTCACGCGTAATATGGGCTGCGCTTATTCTGACTTATGGCTGGGAAAACCGTATTATTCGCTGGACGCTTATTGTAAAAACACTTATGGCGGGAAATTGTATAAGATTGCCCTCAATGCCGGACTCACCTGTCCCAACAGGGACGGGACTCTGGGCGGGCGCGGCTGTATTTTCTGCAGTGCGGGCGGCAGCGGCGATTTTGCCGTTAAGATACAGGATCCCCCTTCGATTCATGAGCAGCTCATAGCGGGACGCCGTCTCCTTTCCCAGAAAAAGACCGGCTGTCGCTTTATCGCCTATTTTCAGGCGTACACGAATACTTACGGTCCCGCCGCTTACCTGCGAAGCATCTATGAGGAAGCGCTTTTGGAAGAAACGGTCTGCGGTATTTCCATTGCCACAAGACCCGACTGTATTACAGAAGAAACATTGACTCTATTAGTCGATATGCGGGAAAAATTTCCTGACAAGTTTGTCTGGGTAGAATTGGGATTACAGACCATCCATGAACGAACTGCCCATTATATCAGACGTGGATACGATTTATCCTGTTTTGACACTGCTGTCAGAGCATTACAGTCAATTGGGATTCCCATCATCGTCCATATCATTATCGGACTGCCCGGTGAATCGGAAAACGATATCTTACAGACCGTTGACTACCTCAATCAATCCGATATCTGGGGCGTCAAATTGCAGCTTTTGCACATTTTAAAGGGAACGGATTTGGCAGCGCAATACCAGACAGGCGCCGTACCGGTTCTTACCAAAGACGCCTATCTGGATATCCTGATTCACGCTCTGGAAAGACTGTCGCCCCGAATCGTAGTACACCGGCTGACCGGCGACGGTCCGAAAGAACTTTTGTTAGCGCCTCTATGGAGTCTGCACAAAAAGGACATATTAAATTCCCTCCATCATGAAATGAAAATCCGGCAGACCTTTCAGGGCAGACTTTTTCGACCGGACTAAAACCATTCCCAGACAGAGAAAGGCATGACACTATTATGGAACAAGACCCTTTTACTTTTTATAAATTAATCGTCTTATACATGTTGGAGCGCTGCGATTTCCCGATTACGAAGGCGCAGATAGCCGATTTTATTCTGGAAAAAGAATATACGGATTTTCTGAATCTGCAGCAGGTATTTTCCCAGCTTACCGAGGCGGAGCTGATAACGGCGAAAACGGTTCGCAACCGCACCCATCTGACCATTACGGAAGAAGGGAAAAAGACGCTGGCTTTTTTTGCAAACCGTCTAAGCAATGTCACTAAGAACAATATCGACGATTTCTTCCGGGAAAACGCCTTGGAAATGCGCAATGAAGTATCCGTTCTCTCCGATTACTATAAATCCACTTCCGGGGAGTACGAAGCCCATTTATCCGCAGTTGAAAAAGAAACCCACTTAATTGACGTCACGCTGTCGGTTCCCGATGAAAAAACCGCAGCCGCCATCTGTGATAACTGGCAGAAGAAAAATCAGACAGTGTATCAGTATCTGATTGAACAGCTGTTTTAAGATTCTTCTCCTTTGATACGCTTCATATGCTCCCCAATCTTCACTTCATACCCGTTTCCAGAGGGACGATAAAACTCCTTTCCGTCCAGCTCGTAAGGTAAGTATTGCTGTTTCACATAATGACCAGGATAGTCATGCGCATATTTATAGCCGATGCCATGCCCAAGCTTCGCCGCCCCTTTATAATGCGCATCCTGCAAGTGTGTAGGAATCGGCAGATTTCCGGTCTGCTGCACCGCTTCCATCACCTCAAAAATCGCCTGGCTGCTGGAATTGCTCTTAGGCGCACACGCCACATAAGCAGCCGCCTGCGCCAGAATAATCTGCGCCTCCGGCATCCCGATTCGCTCTACTGCAAGCGATGCACTGACCGCAACAGTCAATGCATTGGGATCCGCATTGCCGACGTCTTCAGCGGCACATATCATAATCCTTCTTGCAATAAACGCCACGCTTTCCCCCGCATACAACATTCTTCCCAGATAATAGACTGCTGCGTCCGGGTCTGACCCTCTCATGCTCTTAATAAAAGCCGATATCGTATCGTAATGGTTATCCCCTGTTTTATCATAGCGAATCATCCGTTTCTGGATACATTCTTCTGCCACAGCAAGGGTAATATGTATCTTCTTATCTTCGCTTCTTGGCGTAGTCATGACGCCCAGCTCTATCGCATTCAGCGCATGTCTTGCGTCCCCGCCGGACAGCTCGGCAAGAAATTCCAGCGCGTCTTCCTCTATCACCGCATCGTAAGCGCCCATGCCTTTTTCCTTATCGTATACCGCGCGTAGTATCAGCGTCTTGATATCTTCTTTGGACAGTGGCTTCAGTTCAAAAACAATGGAACGGGATAGTAACGCCCCGTTGACCTCAAAATAAGGATTTTCCGTCGTCGCGCCAATCAAAATCAGCGTCCCATCCTCTACAAACGGCAATAGATAGTCCTGCTGCCCTTTATTGAAACGATGGATTTCATCAATAAATAAAATAGTTCTTTTCCCATACATCCCGCTGATATTCTTCGCCTGCTCCACGACGGCTTCCATGTCCTTCTTACCCGCCACCGTTGCATTAATCTGTGTAAACTCCGCGCTGGTCGTATTGGCAATCACCTTGGCAAGCGTCGTCTTTCCGGTTCCCGGCGGTCCATAGAAAATAACCGAGCTGATTTTATCTGCTGCAATCGCGCGGTAAAGCAGCTTGTCCTTCCCAATGATATGCTGCTGCCCCACCACCTCGTCCAAAGTCACGGGGCGCAGCCTTGCCGCCAACGGCGACTCTTTTTCCATCTTTGTGCTTCGCATGTATTCAAATAAGTCCATGTATCTATTCCCTAAACCCTTTTCAAAAAAATGTCAATTATCCATAACTTTATGATACAATTTTTGTGTTGTCCTACCGATACCTGGCGACGGGAGGAGGTGTTCACATGGAAGTTATTACTGCTTTTTTGGTCGCTGTTGCGGCTGGTGTAGCCTGTCACTACATCATCAAATGGCTTGATAGTGACCGTAAGGACAACTAATAGCCTAGTGGGTGCTTTGCCACTGTAAAAAGAAAAGAAGAACCCCCAAACTGTGCTGTAACACGGTAAGGGGGTTCGTTTCTTTCGTCCACATGGACTTATTACTGCTTTTTGTCTAATCGACATTATAGCATATGCAGATTTTCATTGCAATATACTTTTTTCGGCATCTGTACCCCATACATTGTTAAATCCCTAATATTCTAAAATATTCACCGGGTATCCGCACTTTTAGTATAGCATATTTTTATGTCTTTGAACCATTTAACTAAACTTTTTAAAAAATCTTACCACAAAATAATATAAACCAACGTCAGCGTCAGCCCAATACCAAACATCAGAAGTCCGAACGACAGACTCCTTTGTATAATCATGAAGCTTTCCCGGAAATCTTCTATGCCGGCGGGAATCGTACGGACGAAATCTTTGTGGGTCGGATGTTTCCTGCCCCATAAGCGGTTGCGCAGCATCTGTAAACTGTTCACCCGGTTGCCCAGCCACTCGGTCAGGGCGTTTCCCTCTTTCCGCTCATAGGGAATCGGCGAATCTTTATACAAAGTCTTACGCAGCAGCACTACCGTCAAATCGGCGAAGCTATCGAAGATTCTGCATACCACACCACAGACAAGGGGAATAAAACCTAACAGCAGCGGTCTGTAAATCAGCTCCTCCATATCCAGCCACTTCGGCCAGAAATTCACATACGCGTTTTTGCGCATCAGACATTTTCTGATAATCAGAAGATATACCACTGCGCCGATGGCTATGGAAATAAACGCGCCTTTCAGATTTTCCAGACTAAAGTAAGCGACTTTATGGGCGGACTCTGCTAAATGCAGAAAATCCATGAAGTTTTCACCCAGTCCCGCGATTCTATCCATCAGACTATGGGGGAACAATCCCCAGATTAACAGTGCGAGTGCGCTGAAGGTAAGGGCGAAACCGCTTTCTTTATTCATATAATGTTTTTCGTTATCATATTGTTTCTGTTTCGCTGCATCCGTGTTTTTTTCCAGGAAAACAGCGACAAACAACTTCGTCATATAGGCGACTGTCAGACCGCCGCTAATTAAGAAAATCGCTTCCACAGCGCCCATCAGAGCGCTGCCGCCGTATTCCACAATACTTTCATGCAGAAGCGTCTTACTGATATAGCCGCTGAAAAAGGGAATGCCGCCGATTGAGAGCGCGCCAATCAGGAAAATTCCTTTTAACAGGGGTTTCTTCCTGCCATATCCCCGTATTTCATTTAAATCCAGCGCATGAGCATTCATGAAAATCACACCCGCCGCCATAAAGAGCACGAGTTTGATAAGGGAATGGTTTATCATGTGCAAAAATGTCCCATGCATGGCAAGGGCTTTTTCCTCTCCAAGCAGTCCCTGCATACCGACGCCAACCAGGATAAATCCAATCTGGGACATGGAAGAACATGCTAAAGTCCGTTTTAAATCAATGGAAAAGACCGCCAGCAGCGCTCCGCCAAACATGGTCAGCACGCCGATACTCAAAATAAGGCTTCCCCAAGCCGGACTGTCCAGAAATAAGTCGCAACTGATAATCAGAATGCCAAACACACCGGTTTTGGTCAGAATGCCGGAAAGCAGGGCGGATGCAGGAGCCGGCGCCACCGGATGGGCTTTGGGCAGCCAGATATGCAGCGGAAATGCACCCGCCTTGGCACCAAAACCTACCAGCAGACAAACGGCTGCCCCATAGAGAACGCTCTTATCACCTTCATAGCATTGCGCGGCAAAGAAAAGTTCCTGTATCTGCACGGTTCCCAGCGTATGGTAGAGAAGAAAGACGCCCATCAGCATCGTAAGTCCGCCAATAATCGCCACCGCCAGATAGGTCGCCGCCGCCTTTAAGGAGCTTTCCGTCTCTTCCTGCGCTACCCACACATAGGAAGTAAAGGACATGATTTCAAAAAAGATAAATGTGGTAAACAAGTCCGCGGAAAGAAAGACGCCCATTGTCGCGCCCAGAGTCGCCAGCAGGAACAGGTAGTATCTGTTTTTATTCTGATGATGGCTCATATACTCCCTGGATAGAATCGTCGTCATCATCCACATCCATGCGGCAATTACGCTATAAACCAGCCGGAATCCATCCATTGTAAAATGCAGTCCCATACCACAAATGCCCGGTATCCCATACTGGCAGATTTCTCCGCCGCCTTTTCCCCTATTGATAATTGCAAGGGCAAGAGCAAGTATAAATTCGCTGACCACGATAAAATCGGCAAAATAGTCCCTCGGCTTTTCCTTCTTACTGCCAATCCACGCGGATATGAGCGCTCCGGCTAAGGGGTAGAACACTAATATGGCAAGGGATATACTTTCTTTCATCTCTAATTGATACTCCTTTCTCATTACTATTCCATCGATATCTTATCACTATTTCATCGTTATCTTATTGCTATCTCATCGATATCTATTATTGTCTCATCGTTGTCTTATTACTATTTCATCGTTATCTCATTGCTGTTTCGTATTTATTTAGGTTGAACCGGCAGAGCAGACAGGAATCCCACGAAGGCACGCTTTCGCTCCGTGAAAAACGCAGCGGTACTAAGTTCAAAAGCCGCTCCGCGCCTTTTTCACTAAGGACCGGCGTTTTTCAAGGGCCTTCGCGGGATTCCTGTCTGCTCTGCCGGTTCAACGTTAATGAGTTGCCCGGAACCAATTCGTGCTACAAGACAGGCAATCGCGAAACGCCCTCTCCAATACCTAGTTGCGCACAATGGACGGCTGCAAAACGCCCCTTCCAATACCTAGTTGCGCAAGACGGACAATCGCGAAACGCCCTCTCCAATACCTAGTTGCGCAGAAGATACAATCCATAAGCAGGTACTGTGAAAACGCCGGTCCTT
>JAMPHJ010000055.1 GCA_023663465.1 Muribaculaceae bacterium
ATCTGTTACAGAGTATATGGTAAGGACGTGCCTTTTCTGGATTTTGAAAGAGGGATTTCGTTCTGGACAAAGATAACAGGTATTTTTCATTGGAGTTAGGAGGGCGGGAGTATTGTTCAAAAAGATATTAAAAAGAAAAAGTTCTAAAGAAATCGCAAAGGACAGGCTAAAGATTCTGCTGATTTCGGACAGGGTAAACTGTTCCCCCGAAATGATGGAAATGATTAAAAACGATATTGCGAAAGTCATATCGAAGTATATGAAAATCGATACGAAGAGTATGGAAATACAGATTACCAAAACGGGAAGCAAGGGCAGGGCGCTGAAAAATCCGACGCTGTATGCCAATATTCCCATTCTGGATTTAAAGCAATAGAACATAGGATTACAGGAAAGAAGGGAGGCTGCATATGATAAAGCACTATCGCGTCAGGGATTATGATTTCAAATTGATTATCCTTGTTGTGGCGTTGACCGTCATTGGGATTTTTGCGATAGGAAGTGCGAAAGAATCTATGCAGACCCGGCAGATTGCAGGATTCGTATTCGGTCTGTTTTTAATGATTGTGCTGTCTTTATTCGATTATTCCGTGATTATTCGGTTTTACTGGGGCTTGTATCTGCTCAATATTGCATTGCTGGTTCTTGTTATTAGAATGGGGGAAGAGGTCAATAATGCCCAAAGGTGGCTCAATATTTTCGGTATTCAGTTCCAGCCGTCCGAGACCGCCAAAATTCTGCTGATTTTGTTTTTTGCGCAGCTGATTATGAAGTATCAGGACAAAATAAATGACCTGCGGTTTCTCGGCATTTGTATTGCCTTGTTTGCAGTTCCCTTGTGGCTGATTTATAAACAGCCGGACTTATCTACAAGTATTATGATTGTGATACTTTTCTGCGTTTTGATATTTGTAGGGGGAATTAGCTGGAAATACATTCTTACAATACTGGCGATTGCGGTACCCACGTTTATGATTGCATTGACGCTGATTTTACAGCCGGATCAGACGCTGTTGCAGCCATATCAGCAGAATCGGATTCTTGCCTGGATTTATCCGGAAGAGTATGCCAATGCAGAGGCGTATCAACAATTAAATTCGGAAATGGCGATAGGCTCCGGGCAGCTCTACGGCAAAGGCTATAAGACGAATGAAATCAGCTCTGTGAAGAACGGAAATTTTATTTCCGAACCGCAGACGGATTTTATTTATGCCGTTATTGGGGAAGAATTTGGGTTTGTGGGCGGATGTATTGTAATTGTGTTATTGATTTTCATCGCCATTGAATGTATTATGGTAGCTAGGAGGGCAAAAGATTTAGCCGGTACGATTATCGCTACGGGGGTAGGAGCCCTGATTGGATTTCAGGGCATTATGAACATTTCCGTAGCTACGGGCGTCATGCCCAATACAGGGATTCCGCTTCCGTTTGTCAGTTATGGACTGACGTCTTTGGTAAGTTCCTACATCGGAATCGGATTTGTATTAAACGTGCGGCTGCAATGCAAAAAGTAAAGAAGAACAAAGCGAGAAACACAGGGGTTTACACAGCAGGAAGAATACAGCATAAGAGAGGTGACGTCATTATGAACATCGCGCTGATTGCACATGATGCAAAGAAAAAACTGATGCAGAATTTCTGCATCGCTTACCGGGGAATTTTGAGCAAAAACGAATTATATGCAACAGGTACGACGGGCAGATTGATAGAGGAAGTAACGAATCTTGCCATTCATAAGTTTCTTGCCGGACATCTGGGCGGAGAGCAGCAGATTGGCGCCCAGATAGAACATAATCAGATTGATTTAGTTGTTTTTTTGCGGGATCCGCTAAATCCGAAATCACATGAACCGGATATCAACAATGTCATGCGGCTTTGCGATTTGTATAATATCCCGATTGCGACGAATCTGGCATCTGCGGAACTGTTAATCAAATCACTGGATAGAGGAGATTTAGAGTGGCGTGAAATGTACAAATAAGAAAAAAAGATATGCAGCGTTGTTTCTGACATTGGCTTTTGTCCTGACGGGCTGTGGGAGCGCGGATTATGCCATGCCCTATGACAGCAATTATCAAGTCAGCAGCTTTAAACTGATTCAGATAGACGATGCGCAGACTGCCAAACCTTTTGCGTCAGATTTGTGCGTAGCGGACGGCGATATTTCTAATGCCAATGTATCCCTTACAGATATCGGCGCAGCGGCGTTATTTGATCTGAACAGTCTGGATACATTATATGCGAAAAATGTCAATAAACAGATTCACCCGGCAAGCCTGACAAAAGTAATGACCGCGCTGGTAGCATTGAAACACGGTTCACCGGACCAGGTGCTTACGGCTTCTGAGAACGTCATTATTACGGAGTCGGGAGCGCAGCTTTGCGGTATCAAACCGGGGGATTCGATGACCTTAGGACAGGCGTTACATATTCTGTTGATTTATTCCGCCAATGACGTGGCGGTGTTAATCGCAGAAGGCGTCAGCGGTTCTGTGGAAAATTTTGTGGCTCTGATGAATGAAGAGGCAGCGGCGCTTGGGGCGACGAATTGCAATTTCGTCAATCCAAACGGTCTGACAGAAGAGGAACATTATGTAACCGCCTATGATTTGTATCTGATTTTTGCGGAAGCATTGCAATATGATTTATTTAATGAAATTATCCAGATGTCTTCCTACAGCACCACCTATCTGAAAAGTGATGGCACGGAGCAGAATCTGGAAATCAAGACGACCAATTTATTTATCCGGGGAGATTATCAGATGCCGGAAACTGTTACGGTCATCGGAGGCAAAAGTGGAACGACGAGGGCGGCGGGGCACTGTCTGATGCTGTTATCCCGCAACCATAGCGGAAATCCGTATATATCCATTATCATGAATTCCGCTTCAACGGAAGATTTATATGCCAAAATGACGGATTTATTAAACGCCGTTCAATAAGTTATAGAAGTGTTACTTTTTCTAGTTGTTTTTTTATATCTTTTCACTTATAATATATTGTAGTAGGTGGCGTATCGTATATACAATACTTAGTATATGTTATGTGTTATTAACTATTTTACTTTAGGAGGGTTTACAATGGTTCAATTAATCGTAGGCAGAGAAGGAAAAGGCAAGACAAAACAGTTATTGGATAAAGTAAATACAGAAGTAAAAGATGTGGCGGGCAACGTCGTATATCTGGACAAGGGCACCAAGCATATGTTCGAGCTCAACAATAAAATCAGGTTGATTAATGTAGCGGATTATATGATTGGCAACAGCGATGAGTTCCTTGGATTTATCTGCGGCGTTATTTCCCAGGATCATGATTTACAGCAGATGTATTTTGACAATTTCTTAAAGATTGCATGTTTAAAAGACGGTAATATCGAGAATATCATCGAGAAGCTGGAAAAAGTCGGCACGAAGTTCAATATTGATTTTGTGATAAGCGTTTCCCTGGATGAATCGGAGCTGCCGGAAAACTTAAAGAGTAAAGTGATTGTATCATTATAAACAAGTTTACATAACATTGTGGGGATTATAAAACCTCGGATATTCCGGGGTTTTTATGATTGAAAGGAGCGCGTATTTTGGCGGGAGCTGGAAATAAGATAACGAAATACAGACGTCCAATAAATCTGAATATCGGTATGATTATTTTTGCCGTTATTTTCATTTATATCGTGATTTGTGTTTTTATGTATTTTTCGACGGAACATATTGTCGGATATGAAGTAAAAGAAGGCGCTCTTTCTTCCGATAATATTTACAAAGGCATTGCGCTACGCTCAGAAAAGATAGTTACGAGCACAAACGCCGGATATACGAATTACTATGCGAGGGAAGGCGAGCGTATTGCGGCGGGCAACCTTGTTTATACGCTTGATGAAACCGGAAGGCTTTCAGATTATATCAGGACGAGCGAGACCGGCGAAAACTCCCTTTCTGATAAGGATCTTTCGGAATTAAAGTCAGAGATAGAGGCTTTTGCCAACGGTTTTGACAGAACGAATTTTTCTGATATCTATAACTTCAAATACAATATGCAGGGAACGGTCATTAAGCTTGCCAATTACAGTGTCTTAGAGAATGCAAATGCCCTAAATGAAGCTTCAAATACGGCGCTTATCGATTATTATTATGCGAAAGAAAGCGGTATCGTACTTTATTCGATAGACAATTATGAGGATTTGACGCTTCAGGATATGAAGCTGAGTTATTTTGACCAGAAGGAATATCAGAAAACCCATCTGATTAATAATGAGCTTGTCGCGGCGGGCGATCCGGTTTATAAACTATCCATGAACGAGGACTGGTCCATTGTCATTCCGGTGGATAAGGAACTGGCGGATGAGTTGGTAGAAAAAGAGTATGTCGAAGTCCGGTTTTTAAAAAACCAATATACTTCCTGGGGACTTGTAGAAGAATTTACCAATGAAGAGGGGGATACTTTTGTGTCTCTTACATTTACCAATTCTATGATTACTTTTTGTACGGATCGCTTCATTGATATCGAATTGCTGCTAGAAGATGAGAGAGGACTTAAAATTCCCACGTCTTCCATTATAGAAAAAGAATTTTATATCGTTCCAAAGGAGTATGTGACAAAGGGTGGGAACAGCGGAAAGACCGGCGTTATGCTGGAAACTTACGATGAAGAAGGTAATCCTACGACCAAATTTGTGGAAACGGAAATCTATGAGGAAACGGATACCGAATATTATCTGGATGATACGGTGCTGCGAAGCGGCAATTATCTGGTCAAGCCCGATTCCACGGAAAAATATGCAGTCAGCAGGATGGGTTCTCTGACCGGTGTTTATAATATCAATAAAGGCTACGCCGATTTTAAGCAGATTATTATTTTATATAAAAACGATGAGTATGCAATTGTGAAGTCCAATACGAATTATGGGCTGAATGTGTATGATTATATTGTGTTGGACGCGGCGACGGTAGAGGATAATGATTTTATTTACGAATAGGTTGAAAAATCAAGATACGAGGAGTGACATATGATTCAGGAAAATATAGTGGATGTGGAAAAGAGGATAAAGGCAGCTTGTGAAAAAAGTAACAGGGCGTGGCAGGATGTGACTTTGATTGCAGTCAGCAAGACGAAACCTGTTTCTATGCTGCAGGAAGCTTATGATGCGGGCTGTAGGGACTTTGGCGAAAATAAGGTACAGGAGCTTGTGCAGAAGTGGGAAGAGATGCCCAAAGACGTGCGCTGGCACATGATTGGGCATTTACAGCGCAATAAGGTAAAATATATTGTGGATAAGGTATGCTTAATCCATAGTGTGGACTCTTTGAAATTAGCTCAAGAAATCAGTAAAGAGGCAGGCAAAAAGAAAATTACGGTTTCCATTCTGATAGAAGTCAATATTGCAGAGGAAGAGTCTAAATATGGCGTCGCATGCGGAGATACCTGTCAGTTAGTGGAAGAAATAGCCAAATTGCCCAATATTCTTGTAAAAGGATTGATGACAGTTGCACCATATGTAGAAAATCCAGAAGAAAATAGACAATATTTTGAAAAATTGCGGCAAATATATGTTGACATAATTCACAAAAACATTGATAATGTTTCTATGGAGGAACTTTCCATGGGCATGACGGGAGATTATGAAGTTGCCGTCACGGAAGGAGCCACTTATGTCAGAGTTGGCACAGGTATATTCGGAGAGCGTTTTTATGCCGAATAGGATGGAGGATTGGGAATGAGTGTTATGGATAAGTTTTTAAATGCAATGAAATTGAACGATGAAGACGACGATGACTTCTACGACGACGATTATTTTGATGAACCGGAACCAATGAAGAAATCCATGCCTGTAAAGGATGATACGATGGCGGAGGAAGAAAAGCCAGTTAAGAAGACCGTGCCAAAAGTAACGCCCATGAGACAGATGAGAAAGATGTCTGAATCGGGAATGGAAGTATGTGTGATTAAGCCGACTACGGTAGAGGACGCCAGAGAAATTACCGAAACCTTATTGGCAAACCGAACTGTGGTTCTGAATCTGGAAGGTCTGGATGTTGAAATCGCACAACGGATTATAGATTTTACATCGGGTTCTTGTTTTGCCATCAGCGGTAACTTGCAGAAGATATCGAATTACATCTTTATTATTACACCTGCAAGCGTTGATATTTCCGGTGATTTTCAGGAAATTTTATCGGGTTCGTTCGACGTACCGATTAACAGAGGAATCTAACAATAAAAACTTCCTGCCAGATTTGTCAGGGAGTTTTTAACATAATAGGAAATTATTCGATGATACGGAAGAATGCTTCGTATTCTTCCCAAGATAAATTAAAAAGATAAATAGAGATTGAAAAGATGAAGGAGTTTTAGAAAAAATACTATGGCGGATAGATTAACAGTTAATTATGAGAAAAAGCCCTGTTATGATATTGTGTTTACTTTTGATTTTGACGGATTATTAGAGGAATTGCAGGAGTTTGGGATAAAGGAGCGGCGGGTGGCAGTGATAGCAGATTCCAATACCGCTTCTCTTTATGGAGAAGAAGTCAAAGCGCTGCTTGAGGGAAACTGTAAAAAAGTCATTCTTCATCAATTTCCGGCAGGTGAGGAATATAAAACGCTGGACACGGTTAAGGATATTTATAGGGTGTTAATAGAAGAGAAATATGACAGGAAAGATTTGCTGATTGCCCTTGGTGGCGGCGTAGTAGGCGATTTGACGGGCTATGCGGCGGCGACTTATCTGCGGGGAATCGACTTTATCCAGATTCCGACGACGCTGTTGGCGCAGGCGGACAGCAGCATCGGCGGCAAGACGGCGGTGGATTTCGACGGTTATAAGAATATGGTGGGCGCTTTTTATATGCCCAAATTGGTTTATATGAATATCAATACGTTAAAAACGTTGGAAGAACGTCAATTTTTTTCCGGTTTTGCGGAAATTATGAAACACGGACTCATCAAGGACGCTATTTTTTATGAATGGCTGTTAGAGCATATGTATGAGATACAGGATAGGGAGCCGGAAGCGCTGCTGGAAATGGTTATGCGAAGCTGTTCCATCAAGAGACTTGTGGTGGAAAAAGACCCGAAAGAGCAGGGGGAGCGGGCATTACTAAATTTCGGGCATACGATAGGACATGCAATTGAAAAAGCGAAACATTTTGAAATGCTGCATGGGGAATGTGTGGCGCTTGGCGCCGTTGCGGCGGCTTTTATTTCCTGGAAGCGAAATCTGCTTTCTATGGAAGAATATTATGAAATCCGGGATATGTTCGTGCCTTTCAACCTGCCCATCAGCATCGATGCAATAGACCCGGAGGAAATTCTGGCGCTGACCAAATCCGATAAAAAGATGGCGTCCGGGCAGATTCGGTTTATTTTGCTGAAAAAAATAGGAAAAGCTGTCATCGATACGAGCGTTACGGACGAAGATATCTTAAATGCGGTGAAAGAGATTTACTTTAGCGAAGAAGATGAAAGGGCATAAGAGATTACCTTAGCGAAGAAGATAAAAAGGTATCATGATGCCACGGATAAGAATGGGAGAAGTTTATGAAGAAGAGAAAAGCGCGGAAATTCAAGATTCTGACGATAGACGTCCTGTTGATGGTAGTTTTGATTGTGCTGGATCAGTTTACCAAAGATATGGCGGTCGTGCATTTAAAGGACCAGCCGGCGTTTGAAATCTGGCAAGGCGTATTGGAATTACATTATTTAGAAAACAGGGGTGCGGCTTTTGGTATGCTGCAGAATCAGAGGATTTTCTTTTTATTTGTGGAAGTAATTGTTCTTAGCGTGATTGCTTATATTTTATATAAAATTCCGAACCATAAGAAATATCGTCTGATGAATATCCTGCTTTCTTTGATTGCGGCGGGCGCGATTGGCAACATGATAGACCGTATCCGCCTGGATTATGTGGTTGATTTTATTTATATCGTCCTCATCAATTTCCCAATTTTCAATCTGGCGGATATGTATGTGACATTTTCTACGGTGATTTTGATTTTGGCCTTGTTATTCTACTATAAAGAAGAAGATTTGCATTTTATTGGCTTTAATCAGAAGAAATACCGGGAAATTTAGTGGGTGTATGTATGGAACAGTTCAGTTATCGGATTGCCATAGAAGACGAAGAAGAAAGAGTAGATAAGTGGATTAGTCAGACTTTACAGTCGCTGTCCCGTTCTTATATCCAGAAATTAATCAAGGAAGAACAGGTTTTTGTCAATGATAGACCTCAGAAGGCGAGTTACCGTATTAAGGCGGATGATGAAATTCATTTTCAGATTCCAGATGCTGTGAAACCCTCGATTCCACCGGAAGAGATTCCCCTTTCGATTCTGTATGAAGATGAAGACGTCTTAATCGTGGATAAGCCAAAAGGCATGGTAGTGCATCCGGCGCCGGGACATTATAACGGTACGTTGGTCAATGCGGTGCTGTATCATTGCGGGGAGCATTTATCCGGCATCAACGGCGTCATGCGTCCCGGTATCGTACACCGGATTGACAAAGATACAAGCGGCGCCCTCATTGTCTGTAAAAACGATTTATCCCACAAAAACATTGCCGCCCAGCTAAAAGACCACACCATTACCCGTAAATACAGAGCAATCGTACATGGCAGACTCTCAGAACAGGAAGGCTGCATCGATGCGCCAATCGGGCGGGATGATAAAGACCGCAAGAAAATGGCAGTCAATGAGAAGAACGGAAAATCCGCCGTTACGCATTATAAGGTTTTACAGACGTTTGGGGAGTATACTTATATAGAATGCCAGTTAGAGACAGGGCGTACCCATCAGATACGCGTCCATATGATGTCCATAGGGCATCCGTTGTTGGGTGATACGGTTTATGGCACCCGGAAAAGCGCTTTTCATCTGACGGGACAGACACTTCATGCGATGACCATTGGGTTTATCCATCCTTCTACAGAGCAGTATATGGAGTTTGAGGCTCCTTTGCCGGCGTATTTTTCCCATTTGCTGGATATTTTATAAAACAAGAAAATCGCGAAGCAATTTCCTATTATATAAAATATTTCTAAAGAAATTAAAATTTATATAAAATGCGGTATTGTATTTTATAGATAAATGTGCTAAGTTTATATATAGTTTGCGAAACAAACAAGAGTAGCAGCGTATGATAGAAATACGAGGGAGTATTGTATGAAGTCCGCTGAGTATCTGGCTCAACTTTTAAAAAGGTATGAGAGTACTTTTGATATCTATCAGCCATATGTCATTCATGGGAAAAAGTATCCTGCGTATGGATACTTTTCTTCGCATGTTGAGAAATATGTCCTGGTACGGGAAGCGAATATGTGGTCATCCGACAGCTACGAGCATATTCTCTTTATGGAAACAGAAGAAATAACCGGGGAACTCTTAAATGAGGCATATGGGATTGTCAAGGACTATATGGAGCCGGTTCTGGTACGGAAAGGGAATGCGCTTCCAGAGCAGAATCATATGTATAGCTATCTGACGATTGCAATTTTATCAGACAGGGCAGTTTCTAAAAAGATGCAGAAGGCGATTAAAAAGTTTCAGTTTGAAAAGGGGTATCGTTTCAGTCTGCGTGGATTTTCCCAGGCGCATTTAATCTGCGCCGCGATGGAAGAGGAAGAAGTCTACGGCAATTATGCGGCAAGACAGTCCCTGAAAGTCTTTCGGGACGTTTTTAGAAATAAGAAAGCCGGATGATAGAGAAATCTATTTTATATAAAAGGTTCTTTAACATCGGAAAAATGATTAATTAGGAGGGATTAGTGTGAACTCAGTAGTATTAATTTTACTGGCTATTGTTATCTTCGTAATCGCATATCTTACATACGGCAGATACTTAGCCAAGACCTGGGGAATCGAACCAGGGCGGAAAACACCGTCTCACGAATTAGAGGACGGCGTTGACTATTGTCCTGCCAAGACACCTGTTTTGATGGGACACCATTTTTCATCCATCGCAGGAGCAGGTCCTATCAATGGTCCTATTCAGGCGGCATTTTTCGGATGGCTTCCTTGTTTCTTGTGGATTGTAGTGGGTGGTATCTTTTTTGGCGCCGTACAGGATTTCGGTTCCATCTTTGTATCCATCCGTCATGAAGGCAAGTCCCTTGGGGAAGTTATCGAAGAAAACATCGGCCGTAAGAGCAGGGTGCTTTTCACCGTATTTGCCTGGCTGGTATTGCTGCTTGTTATTGCGGCATTTGCAGACATCGTAGCCAATTCCTTTACAGGAAGCCCTGAAAACGGCTCTGTTGCAACGGCATCCCTGTTGTTTATCGTGCTTGCAATTGGCTTTGGTTTTGCCGTATATAGGAAAAATGCGCCTATGGTGGTAGCGTCTATTATCGGCGTGATTTTGCTGGCAGCCTGCGTTGCAATCGGTCTTGCATTTCCGATTCAGCTGCCTAAGACTTTCTGGATTATTTTTGTATTTGTTTATGTTATGGTGGCGTCTGTTACCCCGGTATGGATTTTATTACAGCCAAGGGATTATCTGAGCTCGTTTTTACTGTATTTCATGATTATTGCGGCGATTGTTGGTATTTTCGGGGCACATCCTGATATCACCATTCCGGCATATATCGGCTTCCATGTCGGCAATAGTTATTTGTTCCCGACGCTGTTTATTACGATTGCCTGCGGTGCGATTTCCGGATTCCATTCCCTGATTGGTTCCGGTACGACCTCGAAACAGCTGGATAATGAAAAAGATGCTTTGCTGGTAGGTTATGGTTCCATGTTAATCGAATGTGTCCTGGCAGTGATTTCCCTGATTGCCATTGCCACATTGACGACGGATGGGGCTTATGCGGATTTCGGTTCCCCGACGGTTGTATTTGCAACTGCGATATCGGGATTCTTTGCAGAAATTGGTCTTTCCGGGTCTGCGGTAAGCGCGGCTTATACTATTATTGCGCTGGCGGTTTCCTGTTTCTGTCTGACTTCCTTGGATACGGCGACCAGACTTGGACGTTTCATGTTCCAGGAGCTGTTTGCGGGTACAGCGGCGGGTAAGAAACTGAAACTGGATAATATGTATGTGGCAACAGTGATTACGGCATTCTTTGGTTTCGTTCTCTGTCTTGCAGGATATGCAAAGGTATGGCCGCTATTTGGCGCATGTAATCAGCTGGTTGCAGTACCGGCATTCCTTGCGATTGGTACTTATCTGAAGAAACAGGGTAAAAACAATAAGATGCTCTATATTCCGATTATCTTTATGTCCTGTGCGACGCTGGTATCTTTGTTCTTTTCCTTTAAGAACAATCTGATGGCTTTAATCGCTGGCGGATTGGATGGAACAGCAGTATTTACGAACGTATTGCAGAATGTTATCATTGTTCCTATTGTTGTTCTTGCCATTATTCTTTTGATTGATGGCGGTAAGGTACTCTGGGGAAAAACAAAATAAAACCGTTTAAAGGATTGTTATTTCTGACGATAGAAAGCATGTTTTATATGCTTTCTATTGTTGCTTTTTACAAGAAAAATCTATATAATAGGAGTAAGCAGTATAAATTGTGTATTTCTAAATGAGTAAAACATAAGGCGGCTGCTTAATCTATTGACGGAAAGGACGGTTTACTTTATGAATACAATTATCACAATAGGAAGACAATTTGGCTCTGGCGGACGTGAAATAGGGGAAAAACTGGCAAAGCATTTCGGCATCAAATACTATGACAAGGAATTGCTGACAAGAGCGGCGAAAGAGAGCGGTTTTTGTGAAGAGATGATACAGAGCCATGACGAGCGTCCGACCAATTCTTTTCTTTATAATCTGGTAATGGATACTTATTCTTTTGGATATAATTCAGCCTCTTTTGTGGATATGCCGATTAGTCATAAAGTATTTTTGGCGCAGTTTGACACCATTAAGAAGATTGCAGACGAGGGTCCCTGCGTTATCGTGGGTAGATGTGCGGATTATGCTCTAAGTGAATATGAGAATTGCCTGAGTGTTTTTATTCATGCGAATGAGAAAAATAAAATCCAACATATCATGAACAAATTCAGCGACGTGACAACGGAGCAGAAGGCAAGGGACATGATGAATAAGAAGGATAAGCAGCGTCAAAGCTACTATAACTATTATTCTTCTAAGAAATGGGGACGCTCTGACAGTTATGATTTGTCTATCAACAGCAGTATCTTAGGAGAAGACGGAACCGTTAAGCTGCTGATTCAATATATTGAGGATTTTGAAGCAACGAGACAGAAGAAATAACCGGAAATTATTCGACAACGCGGAAGAATGCAAAGCATTCTTCCCAAGATAATTGCGTGAGCGATTTTCTTGTAGATAATTGCGTAAGCGATTTTCTTATCTTATTGTTTATCGGGGCGTTTCTTTTCCCGAAGCGTCACTTTGTCTGCGGCAGAGCGTCTTCTTTCGTCTTCTAATGCGGCATAGTGCTTTTTCGTGGTATTGACGTCTTTATGCCCTAAGACGTCAGCAACAAGATAGATATCGCCGGTTTCCCGGTATAGCGATGTGCCGTAAGTGCTGCGCAGTTTATGAGGCGTAATTTTTTTCAGACTCGTAACGGTGGAAGAGTACTTTTTCACCATATTCTCTACTGCGCGGACACTGATGCGGCGCTGCTGCATGGATAAAAACAGGGCGTGTTCATGACCTGTCTGGGGAATAATATGGTTTCTTTCTTCCAGATAGTCTTTTAAGGCCTCCTCAACCTCTTCCCCGAAATAGACAACGGCTTCATAGCCGCCTTTCCGGCGTATTTTAACTCCGTTATTTTTAAAATCTACATCTTCTAAATCCAGTCCCACGCATTCTGATACACGGATTCCTGTGCCGAGTAAGAGTGTCAGAAGCGCAACATCCCTTGTTTTGGTCACCTGATGGTAACGTTTCTGGGATTTTGTAAGGTTTGCACCGTCTTCCACATGGTCTAATAAGATTGCCACTTCATCAGCGTCTAAGCGGGTGATTTCTTTCTCATGCAGTTTGGGAAGGGGCACTAAGACAGCGGGATTTTTCTGAATCAGCTCCGACTCAAAAAAGTATGCGTAAAAACTGCGCAAAGAAGCGAGTTTGCGCTTCTTGCCGCGCTCGTCGTTGGTGTAGATTTTACCATCTTTTTCGTAATAGGATAAATATTCCAGATATTCTTCAATATCCTCTCGTGAGACCTGCTCTAAGACGAACAGCGGAAACTGCGTGATTTCCATTTTGACGCAGTATGGATTCCTATCGTGCAGATATTCAAAAAAAGTGCGGATATCATAGGCATAAGCCAGCCTTGTCCGGGCGGAAGTGTATTCCGTAATGCCCCGGAAAAACTGCTTGCAAAAAGGGGGCAGCGTTTCCAATACGGCGCGCATTTTCTGGATATTGCCGATTGCCTGCTGGTCATGATAATTGTTCATATTTTTACTGTCCATTATATCGCATCCTCCAGTCCTCTAAACTGTTTTGAATTGCCGTAAACATCCTTTCCTTTACGCCGGGAGTTTCTAAATTAATACTTTTTAAAAGCTCTTTCACATATTCCCGTTTTGTATGACCGTCGGCGGGGCAGGGGCTTTTTACGACAGGTATGTCATATTTATGGACGAAACCAATGACGTCCGCTTCCCGCATATAAATAAGCGGTCTGATGACCGTAAGCTCCATACGGTCAAGATAAGTAACCGGGCGGAACGTATGAAATCTTCCCTCATAAATGAGAGACATGAGCATTGTCTCTACAACGTCGTCTTTATGGTGGGCATACGCCACTTTATTGCAGCCTAGCTCTTTTATGGCGGTATTCAGGGCGCCTTTACGCATTTTGGCGCAGAGGGAACAGGGATTGCTTTCTTTGCGTTCGTCGAAAATAATACTGCCGATATCGGTTTTGACGATATGATAGGGAATGTCCATGTCCGCACAGAATTTCTGGATTTCGTCTAATCGCAGATTCTCAAACCCCAAATCCACGGTTATCGCATGAAGCGTAAAAGGATTCGGATAAAAACGCTGTAAATGGTGCAGCGCGCTAAGCAGCGTCAGACTGTCTTTTCCGCCGGAAATACCAACGGCAATCTGATCGCCTGTTTCAATCATATGATAATCATCAATCGCTTTTCTCGTCACGCTTAAAAGCTGCTGTAATTTCATGTAAGACAAATCCTTTCCGCAATCTGGAATCCTTTTTTATTATACAAAAATCCTTGGAATTTTACATTACTTTTCCAAAGTATTTTTTAAAATATCGGAAAAATATTCTATAAAAGTAATGCAGATTTTAAAAAAAATGATATACTAGAAAGTAGCAGATAATAAAGATTTACATTCAGGCTGAAAATTAGATTGGTAAAAGAAGATTGACAGCAAAGAAAATTGCTTGGAAAGGGATGGTTGTTTCGATGAAATTTCATTTTAACAAAAAATATTTTTATTGGGGACTGACGGCGGCTTTATCGATTATTGCGGGGATTTTGTTCTATTATATCCTTTTTCATAGTGAAAAGCTTTCTAGTGCATTGCATTCGCTTATCACGATTTCCATGCCGATTATCGACGGGCTGATTCTCGCCTATCTGATGACGCCGGTCTTAAACATGGTAGAGCGGAAACTGGTGAAACCCATCTACATAAAGGCGAAAGTGCCGATGACGACAAAAAGTAAAAAAAGAATCCGTATGCTGTCTATCTTAATTACGGTTATTTTTATTCTGGTTATCGTATATGAATTTTTCTCGCTGATTATTCCAGAGTTAATCAGAAGTATCCAGAGCATTTATTTCCAGTTTCCTGTATATCTGAAAAATCTGAATGCGTGGGCGGCGGGACTGCTGGAAAATAATCCGAAACTGGAAAGTACAGTACTCGATTTGCTGGATAAATATTCGGCGATGTTGGAAGACCTTCTCAATACCAAAGTGCTTCCCAGGCTAAACGAACTGCTGATTACCTTATCTTCCAGCGTCATCGGCTTCTTTAAGGCGATGTGGAATTTTGTCATCGGATTTATTATATCGATTTATATCCTTGGAAGTAAGGAAACGTTTGCAGGACAGGCAAAAAAAATCGCGTATGCCTTCCTGGATACGGCATCCGCTAATCAGGTGATATCGAATTTCCGGTTTATCCATACGACTTTCGGCGGATTTATCAGTGGGAAAATTGTGGATTCTGTTATTATTGGGATTATCTGTTTTATCTGTACCAATATTATCGGAACGCCCTATGCAATTTTAGTCAGCGTGATTGTCGGCGTGACGAATGTCATTCCGTTTTTCGGTCCCTGGATTGGCGGTATACCAAGCGCCATCCTTATTTTGATGGTAAATCCTGTGCAGTGCCTGTATTTTGTTATTTTGATTCTGGTAATTCAACAGTTTGACGGGAATATATTAGGACCTAAGATTTTAGGGGATTCCACGGGATTGTCCGGGTTCTGGGTTATCTTTTCCATTACTGTTTTCAGCGGTCTCTTCGGGATTCTGGGCATGGTGGTTGGCGTGCCGATTTTTGCCGTACTTTATGCAGGCTTCAAGGCGTTGGTCAATAGAATGCTTGCCAAGAAACAACTTCCTGTAGAAACCCAGCCTTATCTGAACGTTGGCTCCATCACGGAAGACCTTGCTTTTTCAGAGTATGTTCCAGTGAAAAAGAAGCGGAAAGCAGCGGGAAAGGATAGTCAGAAAGGTGGCGTAGACGAGACGGCAATGGATGATAGTCAGAAAAGTGATGTAAAATAGACAGCAAAGCCAAAAGGAGTCGTATGAGATTTTTAGTACAGCGGGTGACAGAAGCCAGTGTGCGCATTCAGAATAAAACAGTCGGAGAAATTCAGAAGGGTTTTCTGGTTTTCGTCGGCATTAGTCAGAAAGATACTTATAAAACAGCGGATAAAATGATTCACAAACTGCTGAATCTGCGCATTTTTGAAGATGAACAGGGAAAGACGAATTTAAACCTTTCCGCGGTAGATGGGGGATTGTTAATTATTTCACAATTTACGCTGTATGCGGATTGTAAGCATGGAAACCGTCCGTCTTTTACCAATGCCGGAAAACCGGATATGGCGATGGAGCTGTATGAGTATATTCTCAGAAAATGTATGGAAATGGTTCCTAAGGTACAGCATGGCGAGTTTGGCGCGGAAATGAAGGTTTCTTTGAACAATGACGGTCCATTTACGGTTTTGCTGGATTCAGAAGAGCTTTTTGAAGGGTAAGGGAAAAGGGAAGCGGCGTTATGGGAAAATCTTTGATATTGCTTGGTATTTTTCTTGTATTTGTTTATGTCTATAATTTTAGGAAAATAAAGAAAACGAAAGAAAAAACAAAAAACATCAATTCGGTCCGGGATTTTCATGAGACTTATGAGCATTTGATTCATAAACAGCAGATTCAGACGAACGATTCCGGTTATCAGAGGTATGTAACTAAGTACAATAGTCAGGAGGATTATCGGGAAAAGTTGTAAAAACTATCAAAATCTTGTTCATCTGCATATCGAATCATATTTATAATCCTCCACAACTTGCGATTTTTAGTATTATTATAACCTGTTTTTCATTGACCCACAAGTCCGAAAAGGAAAAATTGCAGCGAAAATTGCAGTGTTGGTTTTCGGGGAAATGGAAATACTAAAAGTTGAGTTTTAAAGACTATGCCAGGAGGATTATTTTGTTATGGGTAAAGAAAGATTTGAATTTGGAAAAAACTGGGAAGAATTTTTGAGTAATCTGACGGAGGAACGGATAAAAGAGGCGGAACGGTCTTTGAGTGAATGGCTGGGCGTGAAAAGTCTGCAGGGGAAAAGTTTTCTTGATATTGGGTCTGGAAGCGGATTGTTCAGTCTGGCGGCAAGAAATATGGGGGCTGTGGTTTTTTCTTTTGATTATGATAAAAACAGCGTAGGCTGTACCAGATATCTGAAGGAAAAATATTACCCGAATGATGCACATTGGACTGTTGAGAGGGGCGATATCCTAAATCAGAATTATTTGTCAAAACTCGATGAATATGATATTGTCTATTCTTGGGGCGTGCTGCATCATACCGGGAATTTGTATCAGGCGCTGGAAAATGCCAGTAACCTGGTTGCCGATGACGGAATTTTGTTTATTTCTATTTATAATGACCAGGGACGCAACAGCAAACTATGGCATATGGTGAAAAAGACCTATAATCGCAGTCCGAAATTCTTAAAAGGCTTTGTTCTTGTTCCTTGTTTTATCAGATTGTGGGGACCAACGACTGTTAAAGACATTCTAAAAGGCAGACCTTTTCATACCTGGCGCGCCTATGTGAAGTAACGCGGTATGTCGCCGAAACATGATGTAATTGACTGGGTAGGCGGTTATCCCTTTGAAGTCGCTAAACCGGAAGAAATATTTGAGTTTTATCATCAGAGAAACTATAGACTGGAAAAATTATCCACGGCAGGCGGCGGTCATGCTTGTAATCAGTATGTATTTAGGAAAATGTGATATAACTATTCGTTAAACTTGTGTTTTGCGCATAGTTCCAGACCGATAATGAAAAGCTATTAATTTATTAATTCTGATTTAGGATGCCACCTAATTGAAGCTATAATTTCATAAAAAATGAATTTCTATCTGTTCTGACGGTTCAAGGTTAAGTAATAACTGTAACTTGTATTGCATTACCTATATTCATCTGAATAATAGGCAATAATTAGGTGGTTTCCATAGGTAATATCGTCGGAATCTAAGGAATTTATCTGTTTTACTTCGTTCATATAATCATAAATGGAATCGTAATGCTCCGAATCCATGTATTCTTTTGCAATGGACCAGAGGGTATCTTCGTGGGAAATGGTAATGCTTTTATAATATTTGTATGCAGTATGGTTACTATTATCTTTTGCATTGGAACGAAAACTGCTAATGCCTATGGAAAAAATAACAACAAGGCAGACGGTCAGAATGCTTATAATAAGATGTCTGCGCATTTCCTGCTGGCGTCTTATTCTGTTTCTCTGGATTCTTCTCTCGCTCTTATGATTACTCATGGTAAACCCCTCCGTTTTAATCGAACAGGTGTTGCAAACATTTGTTCTTTTCAAGTATTATATCGAACATATTTTCGCATGTCAATGGTTTTTATGAAAAAAATCGAACAAATATTCAGAATATATGTTTGCTTTTTCAAAAGGTTTATGTTAAAATAAATTTGTACTTGTAATCAGAATGTATAAAGGAGGATTTTATGGGGTACGGTAAAATTACAAAAAAGCAACAGGAAATTCTTGATTATATTAAAGATGAAATTTTAAAGAAAGGATATCCGCCGGCAGTCCGGGAAATTTGCGAGGCAGTTCATTTGAAGTCAACCTCTTCTGTCCACTCCCATCTCGAAACGCTGGAGAAAAATGGTTATATCAGAAGAGACCCGACCAAACCTCGCGCAATTGAGATTTGCGACGACAATTTCCAGATGGTTCGTACCGAGATGGTGTCGATTCCGGTGATAGGCCGCGTTGCCGCAGGTGCGCCAATTCTTGCGGAAGAAAATATTGAAAGTTACTTTCCAGTGCCTGCAGAAGTGGTTCCAAACGGGGAATCTTTTGTTTTAAAAGTAAAAGGCGATTCCATGGTCAATGTGGGGATTTATAACGGCGATCAGATTTTTGTCCATAGCTGCAATACCGCGAAAAACGGGGAAACTGTTGTTGCGTTGATTGATGACTCGGCAACTGTGAAAACTTTTTATAAAGAAAACGGACATATCCGGTTACAGCCGGAAAATGATTATATGGAGCCTATTATCGTAGACGACTGCCAGATTCTCGGCAAAGTATTTGGCGTATTCCGTTTATATCGTTAATTTTTTCCTGGATATGTAGTTGTACAGAATATATAATCCATAAGCAGACACTGTGAAAACGCCGGTACTTAGATGCCGTTCTTTGGCATCTTATGTACCGCTGCGTTTGAACTGTAGCGAGAGCGTGTCTGCGTTGGAAACGGACGACTGCAATAACCCAATTGTCTATATCATAAACATTAAACTGATTTTTCCAGTATAGCTTCTTTCTGATAAGAAATAATAATAGATGATTGAGACTGTTTTATATAGTAATTTCAGTAATTTCTATAGTAGTTTCTTTCGATTTTTTATGGAAAGGGGAATGAATATGAATAATAAGGGATTGGATTGTCTTGCCCTGACGATTGCTATCATAGGTGCAATTAACTGGGGACTTATCGGTTTTTTCAGTTTTGATCTGGTTGCCTTTATATTTGGAAATATGTCATGGCTTTCCAGAATCATTTATGCGGTGGTAGGTGTCGCCGGTTTATATATTATCACTTTTTATATGTATGCGGGTGGTACTGCAAAAGAGTCACGGCAATAAAAACAATAAGCGGACTTAAAATAAATCCCAGCAGGTTCCTGTTGGGATTTATTCATGAAAAAGGGTTTTCAGGCACCTGAATGCCATCCTGCCAGATGCGCTCTAAGTCATAGAAAAGCCGGTTTTCCTTATCGAAAATATGGACGATAATATCCCGGAAGTCTATCAATATCCAGTTTGCGTTCTGATAGCCTTCGACGCTCTTTTCCGGGCAGCCCGCTTTTCCAAGCGCTTCTAGCACATTGTCCGACATGGTCTG
>JAMPHJ010000056.1 GCA_023663465.1 Muribaculaceae bacterium
AGGCTGATGCGGCTTGGCGGGAAGGATTTGCGGGATTTATATTACGGCGCGCTTCTGCATGATTTAGGGAAAATTGCGATTCCCATCAATATTCTGGAATCTACGGGAAGATTGTCCGATGAAGAAATGAAGGTCATGAAGGCGCATGTCAGAATCACGGAGATGATTCTGGAAGGCGTAGTGGATGATGCGGTGTTACAGATTGCTGTCAGACACCATGAGAAACTGGACGGCAGCGGTTATCATAGGGGTCTGACAGGAGACCAGCTGACGCTGCCCCAGCAGATTGTGGCGGTTGCCGATATTTTGAGCGCCCTGTATGGGAAGCGGAGTTATAAAGAGGCTTTTAGCAGCGATTTGATTCAAAAAATCATGACGGAAGACGCAGAAAACAATAAAATCAATAAAGAAGCGGTCAGCGTTCTGATGAGAAATTATGATAAGGTCATTGAAGAATTTGAGAAAGAGAAAGAAAACACCATCGGACTTTATCTAAAAATCAAAGAACAGTATGCGATTATCAGTGAGAAATTTAAGGCATTTGATTAATCATCGGCTGCGTCCGATATAATTGATACGTCGATATGTCCGTTTCAGTCCGGTTTAAAGGACTGTTTCTATGCTATGGTAGAAGTGGTAAGGATTTTTGGGAAGGAATGCCCGGAGCAATAGGAAGAAAGGCGGCATTCTTATGAAAAAAAAGTTGCATGTATCACAAAACCAGGCGGCAGGGGTATTAAAGCGTGGCGATATTTATTATGCTGATTTAGACCGGATGGAAGAGGCGAGAGGAAGCGAGCAGACTGGGAAACGCCCAGTTCTTGTGATTCAGAATGATATTGGGAATTTCTATGCGCCGACGACGATTGTAGCGATTCTGACGACGAAGAAGAAGCGGAACCTGCCAACTCATGTGACCCTGCGCGGGTTTAAGGGGTTAGAGCGGGCGAGCACTGTCTGTCTGGAACAGATTAAGACGATTGATAAAAGCCGTCTGGAAAACTACCGGGGCAATATCGGAAGAGAAGCGATGAAGGAAATTGAGAAGGCGATTGCAGTCAGTCTTGGCGCCTGAGAAAATATGGAAGAATTTTCTTCAGATTTTCAGCAGATATTCGGAATCCATGCTTGTCAGCCGTGGAAATATTGGATATAATAGTGAACAACGAAGAAATTTGGTAAAATCTATAAAAACTCTATAGGATCAGAAAGGGAGAACGTTATGGATGTAAGTAAGAAAAAGGATTTAATCGGTAAAATTATCGGGGTTGCGGCTGCATTATTTTCCCCTTTGCTTGTTGCCCAGATTATTATCTTAGTGCTGCTTTCCAAACATGTCATTAGCGTTATGATGGCGGTGATTCTGACATTTATTGTGGTAGCTGCCATTATGGTTTGTGCGATTATGGGAATCCGTTCGCTTCTGATGCCGATTCGCGCGATTGTTACGGATACTTCCAATGAAGCAGCGGACGACAGAATGGCGCAGCGCATCAATAAGATGGCGGAGCGGCAGGATGGTATCGGCGAGATGATTCGCAAGATCAATCAGACAGTTGAAGGGTTAGCTGTTATTATTAAGGGAATCAAAAGCGCATCTAGTGAACTAGAGAGCATATCTTCCGATTTTCAGCGGATGTTTGAGGAAATGGAAAGCTCCATGCAGGAAACTACCGGTGCGGTGGATACGATTACCAACAATACGGTGTCCCAGGTAAATTATACCCATGACATGAAGAATAAGATTGACGCCATCAGTACGGCGATTGAGAATATTAATGCGAATATTAAGGCATTGACGAAGAGTACGGATTTGGTTGAGAATTGCAATAATGACGCACAGCGCATTATGAACGAGCTGATTGTCATCAGTGAAGACAGCGGTGCAGCCATCAAGGAAGTAAAGGCGCAGACGGATCGTACGAATCAGTCGGCGCAGCAGATTCGTACAGCAGCGGAAATCATCGCCGGCATTTCTAATCAGACAAATCTGCTTGCCCTCAATGCAAGTATCGAGGCGGCAAGAGCGGGCGAGCACGGAAAAGGTTTTGCTGTTGTTGCAGAGGAAATCAGGATTCTGGCAGATCAATCCAAAGAGTCCACGGAGCAGATTAATAAGATTGTCAATGAATTAATTGCTAATTCAGATATCAGCGTGAAGATTACAGAGCGCGTTTCAGAAGCGTTTATGGAACAGAATAAGAAGATTCAGGAAACGGAAAGCATTTTCAATGCGCTGCATGAAGAAATCGCAGAGGTCAGCAATGCGATTAAAGGCATTGATTCCGAGATGGGTGATTTGAACGACCATAAAGTCGTAATTGAAAGCAGCGTATCTTCCATGACTGATTTTGTGGAAGAGAATGCAAAACATGCAAGTCTGACTTCTGAGAATATGGAAAGCTTAGAAGAGATGGTCGGCGACTGCAACGATATGACACAGAAGGTTGTAAATGTATCAGAGGAGCTGATTGGATATATCAAGAAATTCGATATGGAGTCGATTAAAAGTAAGTTAGAATCATAGATATATAGATACATATTTGAATAGAAAGCGTAGAAACATAAGGCAGCGGGATGAATCCTTATAGCAGAGAGACCGTATTTTTTAAGAATGCGGTCTCTTTTGACGAATGATATAGTGTAGGGGCTGCTCTGATATGGAGGATTAGTATGATAGTTGGGATGATAGCAAATACAATACAGTTGGCAGGAGTTTGTATTCCGTTTGTGGGATGCGTATCCCTTTTGCGGAAAGCGCAGAGCAGGACTTCTATGTATCTGCTGCTTGCCAATCTGGGGTGTCTGATTATTAACGGAAGCTATCTGCTGTTTCTTCAGACGACAACAGACGAGGGAGCAGTCATTGCCTTGAAGATGGAGTATTTCGGAAATGTCGTTTTCTATCTGACATTCGGATTATTTCTGTGGTCGTATCTGAGGCTGAAGCGGTATAGATGGATACGGCTGTTGTTTTTCTTCTGGTGCATACAGGATTTATGCTTTCTGTTTTGTATCTGGAGCGGTATGGGAATCGAGTTGGTTTTTCAGGATTTCTGGTTTTTCTGGGATTGGAATCTTGGGCTGGTGTTCATGCAATCGACGCCCGGCGTTCTTTATATGACGCGGTATGCTACCATATGTCTGATTCTGCTTTGTGGCATGATTTATACGATTGTGCGTATGTTCAGCGTGCAGATTGCATCGGAGCGCAATAATCTGGCGAAACTGGTGGGAGCGCAGTTTGTCATCTGTATGTCTTTGATTTTGATGCTCTTATTTAATTTTTCTATCGACATCGTACCGATATGCGCTTCGTTATCCATTTTATCCATTATCATCAGCGTGCGCCGGGATGAATTTTTCGGGATTGCGGAGCTGGGAAGGGAATGGATGCTGGAGCAGATGGGGGATGCGTTTGTCATCGTGGATGAGATGTACGGATATCTGGATTCCAGCCCCTATGCCAGAAAGGTTTTTACGGAGTTAAACTATAAGCAGCAGAACGAGACCGTATCGGGCGATATGTATAGAATGTTTACGGATACGGAAAAAGTACAGCAGATTTACGGTAAATATTATCATAAGAAAGTCATGGAATTTCGGGCAAAGGGCGAAATCGTAGGATATGGGCTGTTTCTTGCGGATTTTACGGAGCAGTATGAGTTGATGGAGCGCGTCAGACAGGAAAAAGAGCGTGCAGACGCGGCTAACCAGGCGAAAAGCGCTTTTGTATCCAATGTATCCCATGAAATCCGCACACCGATGAATGCGATCGTCGGCATGACGCAGATTATGCTTCGCAGGGATTTGCCCAAGCAGGATAAAGAATATCTGATGAATATACGAAATTCCGGTAATGCATTGCTGGCGATTATCAACGACCTTTTGGATATGTCCAAAATTGAAGCGGGTAAGATGGAGCTTGTAGACGAGGAATATGATTTCATGACCATGCTAAATGATTTAGGCATGATTATCCTAAACCGGATTGGTAATAAACCGGTGGAGCTGCTGTTTGACATCGATAAGGATATTCCGGCAAAACTCTATGGCGATGCATTGAGAATCCGCCAGATTATCATTAATCTGATGAACAATGCCACGAAATTTACGGAGGAAGGCTCCGTTACGCTGACTGTCAAGGTAGCGCGGATAGAGAAACAGGATATAGAGCTGTTTCTTTCGGTCAAGGATACCGGACAGGGAATCCGGGAAGAGGATATCGGCAAACTTTTTGGTTCCTTCCAGCAGGTGGATGTTAAGAAGAATCACCAGAAAGAAGGTACGGGACTGGGGTTGTCCATTGTCAAGCAGCTAGTAGAGTTGATGCACGGAACCATTGGCGTGAAAAGCGAATACGGAAAGGGCAGCGAGTTTTATTTTACCATCCATCAGCGTATCGAGGATGAGAGGAAAGCGGCGCAGATTATAGCAGGGCAAAATGCCATCATTGCAGGAAACATGAAGAACCCGGCAACCCAGGAAATGCTTAGGAAATTGGCACAGCAATATGGGCTTTCTTATGTAGGGGATATAATGACGGAGGAGGCAAGGGCTCTTTTATCAGACAAATCTACGGAGGTTTCACCTTCTAAAGAGTCCAGGCAGGAAGACGGAAAAGAGAAAGGAAAGATATTTTATTTTACAGACCGATACGGCGAACTAGGCAGCGAAGAAAAAGAAAGACTGTCGGCTTGTGGGGCAGTAATATGCGGCTTACAGAATCCGATGACGGAAAGTAATCTTCCAGAAGAGATTCTTACGCAGAATAAACCGCTGTACAGTTATCCTTTCTGTAATATTATCGAAGATAGAAAGAATACGCCAGAGGCGGAGGATAAGAATAGAGAGGTTTATCAAGATACAGCCGCAGGTACGGACGAAACGGATTCAGAGTTTACGGCACAGGGAGCGCGGGTTCTGATTGTGGATGATAATGAGATTAACTGCATGGTGGCGGAAGAAATGTTAAAACCGCTTCAGATGCAGATAGAGCTGGCCTCAGACGGTGCACAGGCATTGAAGATGGTGCAGGAGTCACAATATGATATGATTTTCATGGATCATTTAATGCCTGTCATGAATGGCATTGAAGCGACTAAGGCGATACGGGCGCTGGAAGGAAATTATTATCGGAGCGTTCCGATTATCGCGCTGACGGGAAATACGGCGAGAGAGCAGCAGGATGAGTACCTGCGCGCCGGAATGAGCGACTATTTATCGAAACCGATTGATATGAAAGACATTTTTGCCATGATTAGAAAGTGGATGCCGGATAAGATTCAGGGATGAGACGGTAAGAGGGCATTTGGAACCGGAAGCAGGCAGGATAGCTGGTAAAAAGGGTTTAAGGCGGAGCATATATGGAGAAAGAAAAGAAAGCGATAGAAAAAGAAAGCAACGATCAGGATAGGGCATTTCGGGAAGTCGCAGATAAGGTAGCCTTGATAACCATTCTGGGGAATCTGGTTTTGTCTATTTTTAAACTTGCCGCAGGGCTGATAGCCCATTCCCAGGCTATGGTCAGCGATGCCGTACATTCGGCTTCGGACGTTTTCAGTACTGTCGTGGTCATGATTGGCGTCAGACTGTCTTCTAAAGCGTCTGATAAGGAGCACCCTTACGGGCATGAACGAATGGAATGCGTGGCGGCGATTGTCTTAGCGATGGTACTCTTTGTTACCGGGCTGGGGATCGGGATTGAGGCGTTGAAAAATATTTTACAGGGGCATTACGCCGATTTGCAGACTCCCGGCATACTTGCCATGATTGCAGCAATCGTGTCCATCTTAGGGAAAGAAGCGATGTTCTGGTATACGAAAATCAATGCGAATCGTATAGATTCCAGCGCATTGATGGCGGATGCGTGGCATCACCGCTCCGATGCGTTATCTTCCGTGGGCGCGCTTATCGGTATTGGGGGAGCCCGGATGGGATTTCCAGTCATGGATTCGATTGCCAGTCTGGTTATTTTTCTTTTCATTGTGAAGGCGGCGTATGAGATTTTCATGGATGCGGTGGATAAGATGGTGGATCATTCCTGCGATGAAGACACGGAAAGACAGATATGCGACTGCGTCATGGAAAATGCGCAGGTAGTAGGGATTGATTTACTGCATACGCGCATTTTCGGCAATAAAATTTATGTGGATATCGAGATTGAAGTGGACGGTTCCTATACGTTAAAAAGAGCGCATGAGATTGCAGAAGAAGTGCATGAAAATATCGAGCGGAATTTTCCGAAGATTAAACACATTATGGTGCATGTAAATCCGGCATAGAAGAAAGAATAATAAAAAACAGGAGGAGTAAAGTATGTGTACAGCAGCAACTTACAAGACAAAAGATTTTTATTTCGGGCGCACCCTGGATTATGAATTTTCTTATGGGGACGAAGTGGTGATAACGCCCAAAAATTATTCCTTTTCATTACGGGATGCTGGCGCGGAACTGGCAAGCCACTATGCTATCATTGGCATGGCGCATGTAATCGCGGATTATCCACTCTATTATGATGCAGTGAATGAAAAGGGGCTCGGCATGGCGGGGCTTAATTTCGTCGGTAATGCAGTTTACCGGGACAAGGAGCCGGGAAAAGAGAATATCACGCAGTTTGAGCTGATACCCTGGATTCTCGGACAGTGCGCTACCGTGAAAGAAGCGAGGGATTTGCTGGATACAATCAATCTGACGAATACGCCGTTTAGCGACAAACTGCCTCTGGCGCAGTTACATTGGCTGATTGCGGATGAAAAAGAAGCAATTACATTGGAATCCGTTAAAGAGGGAATTAAAGTATACGATAATCCGGCGGGCGTTCTGACCAATAATCCGCCGTTTCCAGAGCAGATGTCACAACTGAATAATTATATGCATCTTTCACCGAAAAATCCGCCGAATCAGTTTTCCGACAAGCTGCCCCTGCATGCCCACAGCCGGGGGATGGGTGCGCTGGGACTGCCCGGAGATTTATCTTCCCAGTCCCGTTTTGTCAGGGTGGCGTTTACCAAAATGAATGCAGTTTCCGGCGATTCTGAGGCAGAAAGCGTAAATCAGTTTTTCCATATTCTCGGTTCCGTGGAACAGCAGAGAGGCTGCTGCGACGTCGGGGAAGGCAAATATGAGATAACGCTTTATACGTCCTGCTGCAACGCCAGCAAAGGCATATATTATTATACGACTTACGGCAATCACCAGATTACAGCGGTGGACATGCATAAGGCGGCGTTAGAGGGCGCTTCTTTAGTGCGGTTTTCACCGGTCACGGAAGAACAGGTTCACTGGCAGAATTAGGGCTGTAAAAGTGGCAGGATAAAAGGGGGTGACGTGCCGATGGAAATTGCAATCTGCGATGATGAGAAGGCTGTCAGGGAGATACTCGGCAGCCAGGTTTTAAAACATTGCCCTACGGCGGCGCTGTCCTTTTATCAGTCCGGGGAAGAGCTGCTTGCGGCGGATGGACAGCCGGATATTTTATTTCTGGATATTCTGATGCCGGGGGAAGACGGTATGGAAACGGCAAGGAAGTTTCGCAGCCGGAATAAGAAGGCGATTCTGATTTTTGTGACGGCGGCAGAGGAATATGTATTTCAGGCGTTTGACGTGGGGGCTTTTCAGTACCTTGTCAAGCCCTTTACGGATGATAAATTTGCTTCCATCTTGCAAAGGGCGGTGGAAGAATGCCGGGAAGCTTCCCAGAAAACGACACAAGTGTCAGAAAACGATTCTGCTCCAGAAGAAGATACACGATGTTTTCTGGCGAAGACGGGCGGAACCTGCGTAAGAATTCCTTTTGCTGATATTCTCTATGCGGAAGTGCTTAATCGCAAAGTGACCATCCATACGATGCAGGAAGACGTGGAATATTACGGAAGGCTTTCTGAGCTGGAAAAACAGGCGGGGGACAATTTCTTCCGGGTGCATAGGGCTTATCTGGTTCATTTCAAATATGTGGCGCGGTATAATGCGTCAACGGTCTGGCTGGAAAAGGGAAGCGCACTGATGGCGAAATCTAAATTCCCGGAGTTTGTAAAAAAATATCTGGCATATAACCGGAAGAGGGGAAACGGCTGACAAACATGGAAGTAGCGGAAATTTATTGGCAGACGGTATCATATACAGCGGATATTCTGGATATCTGTATAACGGGATATTTTTTATCCCGTTTTGTGAAGCCTTTTTTACAGGGATGTAAACAAATTTATCGAATTGGCGTTGCTTATGGTCTTGTCATGTTATTTTTATTGTGCATTCCGCAGGAAGTGTCGGGTTCCGTTGCCTCAGCGATTGGCGTAACCGCGGTTTTTCTTACGATGTGTCTGCTGGATAAAGGAAAAATCGAGCAGAAAATATTCCTGACAGTCATCTGCTATCTGCTAGACTGGAGTGTATGGGGAATGCTGGTTGCCGTGTGGAATCTGCTTTATGCGATTGCAATGCGCCTTCCCATGATACAGGCATCTACAAAGCTGCAGTTTGCGGAATATGTAGTGCGGCAGATTCTGTGGCTTATCATGCGCTGTCTGGTAATGAACCTTTTTATCAGGCTCTTACATAAGGCGTATGGCTGTAAGACAGAAAATATGACAGGAAAAGAGCTGATTCTGACGCTTACGCCTTTTGGTCCCCTCGTTCTTGGACGGACGGTATTTCGTTATTTTGTAAATGTCTATGAGATGGATATGCATCAGTATGTCTGGCATAACCATCTTGGTTATCATTTTCTTTTATTTCTGTACCAGAGCGTTTCCTTTGCTGCCATGCTGACGGTTATCCTGATTTATCAGAGTATCAAAGAAGGGCAGAGAAGGGAAAAAGAGGACGCTGTACTGGCAAGGCAGTTAGAAGAGGCGAAGCGGCATATAGCGGAAGTGGAAAAGCTCTACCGGGATATCCGCAGCCTAAAGCACGATATGGGAAATCATATCATGGTTTTAGAGCATCTTTATGGAAAAGCATATCATAATGCGGAAGCGCCTTCCAGGGAAGCCGCAGAGGCGGAAGAATATGTGGCGCAGTGGAAACGCCAGATTGCGGATACCGCGCCTATCGGAAGCGTGAATAGTGGAAATCCGGTGACGGATATTATTCTGGGGGAAAAAGCGCAGGAAGCGGCGGATAAAAAAATTGATTTTCAATACGACTTCCATTATCCTGTCGAAACCGGGTTGAATGCCTTTGATATCAGCGTAATTCTGGGCAATGCGTTGAATAATGCAATCGAAGCGGCGCAGGAATGTGAAAATCCTTATGTCCATGCATCGTCTTACCGCAAAAACAATGCTTATATGATAGAAATCAGAAACAGCATCGCGAAAGTGAGACCGCTGGATGAGGAAAGCGGACTTCCCATAACAGGGAAAAAAGAAGAAGGACACGGCTTTGGACTTATAAACATTCGTAAGATTGCGCAGAAATATTACGGCGATATCGTTATAGAACAGCGGGAAGGGGAGTTTTTGCTGGTGGTTATGGTGATGATGTAAGGATACGATTGGTTTACAACAAAAAGTGGGCGGTTTACAACAACCGCCTATATTTCGTTTCTTTTCCTTCCGAAACATAGTATAACGAAAGGTAAAGGAGGAAGGATTATGACAATTCAGGGAGTAAACGGTATAGGTCCAGGAGCAGCGGCGGGCGTCATGGGAATGGGACAGGCGGATGACCCGCTCAGTAAGGATCTGCAGCGGAAAATAGCGGATGTGCAGAAACAGATGCAGGAGCTTTCCGCCAAAGATGGATATAGCGCCGAGGAAAAGGCGAAGATGCGGCAGGAATTTCAGAAGGAGCTGAATGAATTAAACAATCAGCTGCGGCAGCATCAAATCGAAATGAGACGGGAAAAGCAGCAGGAACAGGCGGCTTCTAAAGAAGCGTCCACGCAGAACAATGCGGCGGATACAGCCCATAAGGATTCCCAGAAAAACGGGCTTTCCCAGGTGGGCATGGAAAGTATGATTGCGGCGGATGTTTCCATAAAAAATGCGAAGGTGCTAAGCGGCGTCGCGACGAAGATGGAAGACCGCGCCGGCGTCTTAAAGATGGAAATCAAACTGGATGGAAGCAGGGGCGGCGATACGAAAGGAAAAGAAGCAGAGCTTGCAGATATGGAGCAAAAGGCGGCGGACGCTGCTGCATCGGCGCTTGGTACGCTTGCTGATGCAGGGAAAGCTATGGAAGCGGCTGCCAAGACGGAGCAGACGACGGAAAAATCCGAGGATGAAGCTGGCAAAACGGGACAGGCAGCAAAAGGAGCTGCCAAGACAGGCAATATCGGCGAGACAGAAAACGAGGAAGAGGAAACCGTAGCGCAGGAAGAAAAACACAAGAATACAGAAAGCGGGCAGGTGGTAGACGTCCGTTTATAAAACCTATTCAGAAAAAGGTCGCATTTGTGAACCCTTTGCAATATGGCTTTCAACCCTTTGTAATCTGCTTGAAAAAGCAGACGGTTTAGACTATAATAACAACATGACAGAGGGTAAGGCAGTAATGGAAAGGGGAAGTATCATGGATTTCTTTAAGTCTAAGCCGAAACGAGGAGTAAAATTGCAGCCGTTGGACACGATAGACGGTTTTAAAGTCCGTCCGGGATTTTATAATAGGGACGGAGCCGCCGCCGCGTCCAACGGCGTTAGTTTTACGATTCATTCTTTCGGGGCAACAAGCTGTACGCTGTTGTTGTTTCACCCGCATGAAAAAGAGCCGTATGCCAGACTGAAATTTCCGGAATCTTACCATATCGGGAATACCTATTCCATGCTGGTGTTTGGTTTAAAGATAGAAGAGTTTGAATATGCGTTTCAACTGGATGGTCCTTATGATAAGGAAAAGGGACTGTTGTTTAATAAAGAGAATATTTTATTAGACCCCTATGCCAGAGCTGTGACAGGGCAGAAGGATTGGGGGGAACGCCCGGAAGGCGGCGGCTTTGTGTATCATGGCAGGGTCGTGGAAAATAACTTTGACTGGGGAAATATCAAGCAGTTGGAGCTGCCGATGGAAGATTTGATTATCTATGAGATGCATGTAAGGGGTTTTACGAAAGACGATTCTTCCGGGGTGACGGCGAAAGGCACTTACGAGGGGCTGCGCCAGAAGATTCCCTATCTGAAAGATTTAGGGATTAACGCAGTGGAGCTGATGCCGGTTTTTGAATTTGACGAAATGGAAAGTGCAAGAGTCGTGGACGGGGTGCAGCTTTATAATTATTGGGGCTATAATACCGTCTGCTTTTTCGCACCCAATACGAGCTATGCTTCTGTCGTGGAGCATAACCATGAGGGAGATGAATTAAAGCAGTTGATTTATGAATTAAAGGAAAACGGTATCGAGGTAATTCTGGACGTGGTATTTAATCATACGGCGGAAGGAAATGAGGACGGTCCCTGTTTTTCTTTTAAAGGAATTGACAACAATATTTATTATATTTTGACGCCGGGGGGATATTATTACAATTTCAGCGGCTGTGGCAATGTTTTAAATTGTAATCACCCGACGACCCGCAGGTTTATCATCGACTGTCTGCGGTTCTGGGTGACGGAGTATCGGGTGGACGGGTTCCGTTTCGACTTGGCGGCCATTCTTTCCAGAGACCAGAGCGGCGCACCCATGACGGAACCGCCAATCATACATGAAATTGCCTGCGACGCGATTCTTGGAAAGGTAAAACTGATTGCAGAAGCATGGGATGCGGGCGGTTTATATCAGGTGGGCAATTTCTCAGCGTTTAGCAGGTGGTCTGAATGGAACGGCAGATACCGCGACGATATGCGGCGGTTTTTAAAGGGCGATGCGGGAATGGCGGGGACGGCGATTGCCAGAATTACAGGATCGAAAGATATGTATGACCCCAACGTAAGAGGAACGGCGGCGTCTGTTAATTTTTTAACATGCCATGACGGTTTTACGCTTTATGATTTGTATTCCTATGATATGAAGCACAATGAAAAGAACGGCTGGAACAATACGGACGGCGACAACAACGGAAATAGCTGGAATTGCGGTGTGGAAGGCGATACAGACAATCCGAAAATCATGGATTTGCGTCTGCGTCTGATAAAAAATGCTTTTGCAACGCTGATGTGCAGCCGGGGACCGGCGATGTTTTATGCGGGTGACGAATTTTGCAACACGCAGTTTGGAAACAATAACGCATACTGTCAGGATAACATCATATCCTGGCTGGATTGGAACAGGGCGGAAGAATACCAGGAAATACACGACTTTTTCCGCTATATGATAGCCTTCCGTAAGAAGTACGCTGTTTTAAGGAAACCGACGAAACAGGCGGCGTGCGGTCTGCCGGATATCAGTATCCATAACGGCTATCCCTGGAACGGCGGAACGGATTACGACAGCAGATATATCGGAATCATGTATGCGGGCAGAGACGAACAGGAAACGAAGGACGACGTCGTATTTTATTGCATGAACGCATACTGGGAGTGGATTAGCGTCCAGATTCCAACGCCGCCGGAAAACATGAAATGGCGGGTCTGTGTCAACACCTTTGCCAAATATGAAGAGGGAAAGGATATGGGGTTGTTGACAGATTTCCAGTATCAAAGCCGTCTGCAGGTTCCGCCCCGGACCGTAGTAGTGTTGGTGGCGGAGTCGGTGAAGGCGTTAGAGGCAGAAGAAAAAGCAGATTGGAATGGATTGAGAATTTAGTCGCATAAGAGGAAATTAATATAAGAGGAAATTGACATGAAAAAGGTATCCTGGAAGGTGTTTCCAAGATACCTTTTTTCAGAAGGTGCGCCTGACAGCGCACGTTTCCAACGTAATTGCGGGCTTAACAGTATTCCCGCATATTAATGAAATTGTAATAGGGAAGAGCGTTTCTCGTGTACCCGCTTGTACAAATGCGGATTTCTTTCTGCTGTTCCTTCTCACATGCCTCGTCAAATATTTCAAGGAACTTTTTTGAAACGTTTGATGGGTTCTGCTTGGACTGGTGCTTTTTCTCGTCGGAAGAAGCCTTCCTAAGAGGCGGTATCACCGTAACCGCGTGAACTTTATAAAGCGATTCATGTCCGTATGCTGCTTTGTATCCCTCCTTGGATAAAATATTGTTCTATTATTTATATCGGCAGAAATTGGATTTTTAATAGGTTTTTTATGGTGTCTTTGGAAAAGTTTTAGAAAAAAGGTTGACAATTGACTACCGGAAGAGTATGCTTGTCTTAGCTGGTAGTCGGTTGTCAACCTTTTTTGCAGCCGTCCGTTGTACGGAAGATACAATCCAACACAGGCCCGCTTTCGCTACGGTTCAAACGCAGCGGTACTAAGTTCAAAAGCCGCTAGCGTCTTTTTCACTAAGTACCGGCGTTTTCACAGTGCCTGCTTATGGATTGTATCTTCTGTACAACTACACATTCGCACAATTTTAGAAAGAGTCTTTTGCCACTCGGATCTTAGTCGAAGTACAAAGGTAAAGGAACAGAAAAGAAAGGAGCTGAAAACAATGGTAAAATTATCGGAATCAGAGTGGAAAGTTATGAATTTGTTATGGGAACAGGCGCCGCAGACAATGATGCAGATTACGAATCATTTCAAGGAAACGACGGGCTGGACGAAACATACCGTTATGACGTTTTTACGCCGTATGGAGGAAAAAGGGGCGATTCATTATTTGGACGGCGGGCGTGCCAAACTTTATTATCCTGATATTGAAAAAGAGGAAGCCGTGCTGCAGGAAACAGAGGATTTTCTGGATAAGGTTTTCGGAGGTCGCATGGGACTGATGCTGAATACGATGGTAGAGAAAAAGGCGTTGTCCAAAGAAGAAATCGCGGAGCTGTACGACATCTTGAAAAAAGCGGAGGAGGCAGATACATGAGAGATATTTTATGGACATCTTCTATTTTGATTCTGGGAATTTTATTGATTCGTTTTTTCATGAGAGGCAGAATCAGCCCGATTTTGCAATATGCGCTGTGGCTTCCTGTAGTTTTCCGGCTGATACTTCCGATACCGTTATGGAGCAGTCAGTTGAGCGTCTTAAATCTGATTCCGCAGGAAAATGAAAAACAGAAAACGGCGGCGCAGCATACGGAAATTTACGGGACGGATACGCCGGGCTGGATAAATTGGGGTCTGACGGATACAGAAAGACAACAGATAGGAGCATTCGGTGGCTTGGCAGGTATGGAAGGTAGTCTGGCAGGTGCAGTTGGCGGGCTGGCAGATACAGACAGACAACAGGCAGGTGCAGTCAGTGGTTTGGCAGATATGGAAGACAGCCAGATAGGAGCGGACGGAGTCCTAATAGATACGGAAGGCAGTCAGACAGAAGCGGGGCAAAGTCCGTTAGTTGCAGAAGGAAATCCGACAGACATAGCCGGCAGCCAGACGGAAATAGCCGGGAAAAGGCTGAATACGGATGATAGCCGGACAAAAGTACAGGCATTGGCGGATACGGTTATACAATGTCTACCGTTTATCTGGCTGGGCGGTATCCTGCTGACGGGCGGCTATATGCTGCTGTATCAGGTAAGATGGAAACGCTATCTGCGGCAAAACCGGAAACCTTGGAAGAATGGCAGGAAGTATCGGGACTGTTTGAATGTGTATACGGTTGAGGGACTGCCATCCCCCTGTCTGAGTGGGCGCAGCATCTATCTGACGCAGGAAATGACGACGGATGCAAAGCAGTTGGAGCACATTCTGACACATGAGTATTGTCATTACAGACATTTGGATTCCTTGTGGGTAATCGTCCGGTGCGTGCTGTTAGCAGTTTATTGGTTTCATCCGCTTGTCTGGGCAGCCGCCTATGCATCTAAGCAGGATAGCGAGCTGGCATGCGATGAGGCAGTCATCCGGCTGTTGGGCGAAAAGGAGCGGATTCCCTATGGAAAAACACTGCTGCATCTGATTGCAGGGGATTTCTATGATAAAAACAGAATCGGGATTGCTTCGACGATGAGCAGTGGTGAAAAAGGCATCAGAGAGCGGATTAGCCGGATAGTCAGGAAAAATAAATATGTGACAGTTGTGTCAGTTTCTGCAATTCTGCTGGCAGCGGTATTTGTAGTCGCGACTTTTTCAGGAACGAAACAGGAAAACGACGCTGCTTACGGACAGGAAGGGTTGTCCGGGCAGGAAAATTTATCTGATCAGGGAAATGGAAATGCCGCTGGCATGGAAGATTTGTCGGCGGATGCCGAAGCGCAGGGCGTATTACAGAATACGGAATTGCTGCAAAAGGAGCAGAAACCGGAAGGAGCGAAGCAACAAAATCAAGGAAACGGTGAGGCAGAATCCCAGCACGCGGAACACACAGAACAGGCAGGCGCGGCAGAACAAGCGATGAGTGCGGCGGAAACAGAAGCAGTCCTTACCCAGTTGCATGCTTATGATGAGGAGGTTACAGCGATTGGTTCGGGGGAAGGCATTTTCGGTATTGCCAATGCCAAAATCCCGTCAGATTATGTACAGGCATACGCAAAACAGGGGGAGGAAGCCCTGGAAGAGGGTATGTATCTGCTGGAAACATTGAAAGGTTCCGACGCTTCCGGTATCAGGGTTTACGGCATGTATACAAAAGAGTACGGTTGTATGGGGCTGAAAATTATTATCGGGGACAACTGCAATAATTTTGCCGAGGCGTGGCAGCCGTCGGGACTCAGCGGTCTGGATGGAAATCTGCGCGTATATGACTTAGCAGAAGACGGTATGCCCAGAACATTTGCCATGAAAATACTCAACAAGAATACGTCGGATTCCGAAGTCTGGAAAGTCTATGTATGCGATTGCTACGATACGGGTACGATTACGCTGAATCAGTTTGAACCGCAGGAATATCTTGCGCAGATAAAAGATCGGCTTACTTTTACAATCCGGCAGTCCGAGGGGAAAATCGACGTTTATGACAGGGAAGAAAAGGTCGGTGAGCTGACAATCGAATCCGACGCCGCAGCCATGAAAGAAATCAAAGAAGTCGTAATAGACGGCAGCGTGGCGGGCTGGGAACTTGGCGGAAGTTTGGAAGAATTGCAGCTGATTACGGCAGTCGGGCTGAAACTGGAAACCGGACAGGTCTGGTATCGCGGACTGAATTTGTTAAGTTTCCCAGTGGCGTGCGGCGATTTTGGAAACAGGGCTTTTACACTGGGGCAGGTCGAAGTAGAAGGAAATCTCTCAAACCCTATGATACAGGATTCACTGGAACAGGCGTTTCGGACGACAGGAGTACATAATGAAGTGGAGTTGATTTTTCAGAATCCATGTCCGGCTTATACGAGGATATCAGATGGGTTTGGCGTCAGGGTTAATCCTGTAACGGGCGAAGAAAGGACGCACAACGGCGTAGACTTTGCTGCGCCAGAAGGCTCCGACGTGCTTGCCGCCGCAGAGGGAAAGGTCTATCGGACGGGATTTGATGTGGCGAATGGAAATTATATTGTACTCTTTCATGGTTTAAGCGGTGAGTATACCTATTATACATGCTGTCAGGATATTCTTGTCGCGGAAGGCGAGACGGTTTCCAAGGGAGAGAAAATCGCTACGGTAGGAAGCACCGGAATGTCCACGGGCACCCATCTTCATTTTGCCTTCAGCAGGGATGGGGAATATGTGGAGCCGAGGTGGAAATAAGGGGGATTATCAAACGTAAAAACAAATGTTGTCCAACTGGTGTTTTGCAAAATCAGACAATATTACTTTATATTCCATATTTTTCCTGCAATTTTGTCAGCACCTCGGACGCTTCCTGACACTGACCGTTTTGATGTTGTTTCCGGGAAAGATTCAGTTCTTCAAGAAATTGGGTTTTTGTAATGGTCTGGGTTCCTCTGTTTAGAAAGAATTGTCGAATTACCTGCTGGACGACTTGCAGTTCATCTTCTGTACATTTTTCAATCATGGACACAGTAGCCTCTAATGTACTCATGGTATGCCTCCTTACCCTAAATAATTTATCTTATTTATGATTTTATTATACCCTGAAAACATTTCATTGGGAAGTTAAAAAATAAAGAATTTACCAAGCCCGTTTGAGACTATCCGTTAAGGCGCATATGCCGTCCCCACATTGACAATTCCCCCATAATCAGATATGATAGGGAAAATCAACTATTGGGAGTCTGACATGAGGAGCGATGCTAGAGTAGCAGTGATTTTGAGTACCGTAGAAAGTTTTTTTTCGACATGGGCGTTTATGAAAGCCGCCAGAATGGAACCGGGGAATATTCTGACAGGCGCGATTTTTATTTTTTCTTATTTTCTATACCGTCATATCGACGTCCGTCTTTCCGGGAAACCGTTTATCCATACGCCGGATACAAGACGGACGGCGGCGGTTCTGTCGGTCTTGTTTACGTTGTTTTATATGATGATAGATTATTCCCACTATATACAGGAACTGACAAACAGGTTTTATCAGGCGATTGTTTTAACGGGGGTTTTTCTTGGGTTTTGTATCTGTTTTTACAAACTGCTAATCTTATTATTTTCCTACAGCGGGGATAAAGACGCTTTGCAGAAACTGCTTTACAGATTGGATGGGACGCCTGGCAGAAAGCATCTTCCTTTTTATTGTTTCCTGGGCTGTCTGCTCTGCTGGCTGCCTTATTTTCTCTACCAATATCCGGGCGTCATGACGCCGGACAGTATCAATCAGTTTGAACAGGCGTTAGGGCTGATACCGTATAGCAATCACCATCCGTTTGTGCATACGATATTGTTTAAACTGCTTTATCAGATTGGCATGTTTGTTACCCACAATATGGTGGCGGCAGTTTCCTTCTATACGGTTTTCCAGATGTGTTTTCTGGCGTTTAGCATCGCTTATTTTCTGGAAACGCTGCGTATTTTTGCAATAAGGGATGGCATTTTAATCCTGATAACCTGCTTTTATGCGTTGGTGCCTTATCATGCCGTTTTTTCCGTGACGCTCTGGAAAGATATTCCATTTGCGGCGGCAGTGCTCCTGTTTAGCTGCGCCATGCTGCGTATGGCAAAGCAGATTACGCTTCCGGTATTGGCTGTTTTTGTCTGCTCCGGCGTCATGATATGCCTGTTCCGCTCAAACGGCTGGTACGGTTTTTTATTCTGTCTGCCCTTTTTCCTTTTTTACTACCGCAGATATGCCAAAAGGGTCTCTGCGGCGCTGGGGGCGATTCTTCTGGTTGCAGTGTTGGTCAAGTATCCAATCATGGACGCTTTGGACGTTACCCAGCCGGATTTGATTGAATCTTTATCCATTCCGACGCAGCAGATTGCCGCTGTGCTGTGCAATGACAGGGCGTTAGAAGAGGAGCAGACTGCGCTGATAGAGAATGTGGTGGATTTAACTTATATCAAAGAGCTGTACAATCCTACATTTGCCGATAATATGAAGGAGCTGGTGCGCGCCGGGAATCAGGAATATCTGGCGGCGCATAAATGGGAATTTTTCAAGTTGTGGGTCAGTCTGGGCTTCACCTATCCGGCGGATTATCTGCAAGCCTATATCAATCAGACCTACGGCTATTGGTACCCGGATTTTTTTTATCCGGTAGCGGATGTGGAGGGCGTCAGCGCGACTAATCTGGGCGTGTCGCATACGCCGCTTATCGGCGGTCCCATCGTCGTGAAACTGAAGGAAATCTCTTTAAAACTTGGCGGCATGGTGCCGATTTACAGCCTTCTATGGAGTATGGGGGTGGGGTTCTGGATTTTCCTCTTCTGCATCGGGAATGCATTTGTCAGAGGGGAAAAAGAGAAACTCCTTTATTATCTGCCAAGCTTCGCCCTCTACCTTACGGTAATGATTGCAACGCCTGTCGCAACGGATTTCCGGTATGTTTATTTTATGGTTTTTTCGATTCCTTTTTATGTGATAACGGCGCTGCTGGAAGTGCGGCGGTAGATGGGCGGATATTTGTGGGCAGCCTTAATAACCACGGAAATCAATTTTCAGTCAGCATGTAGATATTGAGGCGGCAGGGCAG
>JAMPHJ010000057.1 GCA_023663465.1 Muribaculaceae bacterium
TTTTAAATTATATAAGGTGGATATGAAATATATCCGTAATCTACATAATATAGATAATAAAGTGCTTTCCGTTTCGCCACAGACGGGAAAAGATAACAGGGTTTTCGTTGGAATTGTTATTATTTGCGGTCTTCACAAATATTGCATACCGCTTTCCTCTCCAAAGGAAAAGCATAAAAATATGAAGAACTCTATGGATTTTTCAAAGATTGCGGTAAATGGAAAACTTTTAGGCACCCTGAATTTTAATCTGATGATCCCCATTGAAGAAGAACAATTACAGCTTGTTGATACAACCATTTTTAAGAGAGATCGTGAAAACATCAAATATTATAAGCAATTGTGCGCCCAAGAGTTAGAATGGTGTCAGACCAACAGTGAGGTTATTTGTAATAAAGCAAATGTCCTATATAAAAAGTACATCTCTAATGAGCCATTTACAGGCAGAAACCGTTGTTTGAATTTTCCAAAATTAGAAGCAGAATGCAAAAAATATAATTCAAAAATAAAGAGAGGCACAAACTGAACCTCTCTTTAACGCAGACACACTTGTGCTACGGTTCAAACACATTGACATGATTCAACAGATTAAATTCGTTTCGCAATCTCTAAGGCGATATAGAATTTATTCAAATTATGATTGGCATCGTTCAAACTTTCCATCTCATACTTATCTTCCGATAAAACGTCCCCGGTTACAAGAAAATTATATAAATCAAAGCCGTGGAAATCACAAACGGACTGCACACCTGCCAATTCCATATCCACCGCAATACAACCTTCTTTCTGCCGCATAGCAACCTGTCCTGCTGTTTCACGCAAAAATGCATCTGTAGTCCATACCCTTCCTTCGACATAAGGAAGATGCAGCTCATCAAAAATGGAAGCTAACTTTTTGTGATTCTTAATCTCGATGTAGTCACTTGGCGGCGCATAATGATAGGAAATTCCTTCGTCTCTATAAGCTTTCGTCGGAATAACAAATTTCCCTTGCGTTTTTTCTTTACTGAGACTTCCTGCGGACCCAAACATGATAAACTTCTTAGCGCCAGTCAGCCAATTTGCCTCGATACAATACTCGGATGTTCCTGTAGCGCCGATTGCAGACAAATAAAAGGCAATTTCTTTTCCTTCATGGTTGAATTTATAAATCGGACGCACCCCATTCGGCTCATTGATTTCAGCAATTTTCGTGCAAGAGTACGCAGTCAGAACCGTCTCGTAGATTTCTTTGGAAAAAATGATGATGCAGGTATCGAGCATCCTTTTTCTCTCTCCATAATAATCCTTCAGTGTAAAGATAGGCTCCGTTTTGTTGTCAAATGAATCTGTAATCATAGTCTTAATCCTTCCCATCAATGATAGCCATTGTTATATGTCCCTACGTTACTACATGTTCTTAGACTTCTCAACACAGGCTGTTAGAGCGTCCATCACTGCGCCCCGCATTCCTCTTTCCTCTAAGACACGCACGCCCTGTATCGTCGTTCCGCCCGGCGAGCATACCATGTCTTTGAGCTCGGCCGGATGTTTTCCACTTTCTAAGACAAGCTTGGCGCTGCCGTAAACTGCCTGCGCCGCAAATTCGTAAGCCTGCGCCCTTGGCATCCCCGCCGCCACGCCGGCGTCCGCCATAGCTTCAATGAACATAAACACATAGGCGGGCGAACTGCCGCTGACAGCGCCGACCGCATCTATCAGTCCTTCCGGCACGAGACTTGCCTTGCCAAAACTTCTCATCAGCGCAAGACTTGTTTCTTTTTCCGCTTCCGAAACCAGCCCGTTCATGCATACGCCCGTGCAGCCCTCCCCAACCAGCGCGGGGGTATTGGGCATACACCGTACCAGTTTCATCGGTCTGCCAAAAGCCTCCTCTATCCATGCCAGACTTTTTCCCGCCGCAATGCTGATGATTAAAGTTTCCTCTCTGACAGCGTCCCGGATTTCCTCGATAACCTCCGCTAGAAACTGCGGCTTCACCGCCAGAATCAAAATATCTGACACTTCTGTCACATCTACATTCTTTTCCCGTACCTGGATAGCGTATTTTGCCGCCATCTTATCTCTCGTTGCTGCTGTTTTGGCGCTGCCTATGATATCTTCCGCTTTTGCAATTTTCTTCTGAAGCATTCCGCCAATCATAGCCTCCGCCATATTTCCTAAGCCAATAAAACCGATTTTCATGTCGTTCATCCTTTCTTATATTTTAATTTAGAGGTAATTGCAAAACTAAAGTTTAAGAATGTGTAGTTGCGCAGAAGATACAATCCAAAAGCAGGTACTGTGAAAACGCCGGTACTTAGATGCCGTATTTTGGCATCTTATGTACCGTTGCGTTTGAACCGTAGCGAGAGCGTGCCTGCGTTGGATTGTATCTTCTGCACAACGGACGTCTGCCAAATCTTAGTTTCACAACCCCTCCCGCCGCTGCCTCGCCGCCTCAAACAGTAAAAGCGACGACGCCACCGCTGCGTTTAATGATTCCACTTTCCCCTTCATCGGAATCTTTACCGCCACATCTGCACATTCCGCCGTTTCTTTTTGCAGACCATTCGACTCATTGCCGACTAAAAATGCGCTCCCCACTTTATAGTCACGCGTGTCATAAATTTCCGCTCCCTGTAGATGCGCCGCATAGACGGTAATCTTCTTCTGCTGCAATTTTCCTATCATTTCCGGCAAAGATTCCGTATATAAAAATGGCATCCGATAGATGGATCCCATCGTGGAACGAATCGTTTTGGGATTGTAAATATCTACCGTATCGGCGCTCATGATAATGCCGGATACCCCGGCTCCTTCCGCAGAACGCACAATCGTGCCAAGATTGCCCGGATCCTGTATTCCTTCCAAAATCACCAACAGCGGATTGGGCATAGCAAGCATCTCTTCCACCTCATACCGGTACTGTTTCATCACGCACAAAATCCCCTGTGGCGTCTTCGTATCCGACATTTTCTGAAAGACGTCATCCGCTGCCGTTTCACATATTTTTGACACTTCTGTCATCTTTTTGGCACATGACACGGGTGTCTGTTTTGAAAAACTTGCCGAAATATAGACTTTTTCTATCCGTTCTATCGGTGCTTCGAGAAACATTTTGATGCCTTCCACGATAAAAAGTCCCTGTTCTTTTCTCGCTTTCGCTTTTTGAACAAGCTGCACGACCTCCCGGACGTTTCTATTTCCATGACTCGTTATCACAGCCAACCCTCCTTACTTTCCCTGCAAACAAGAAAATCGCTCCGCGATCATCTTATATTGTCGGGCAATTCCTAAATTAAATAGAAATTCCCCCGCATGACAATGCCATCCGGGGGCTGACCTTTCTCACTCGATGATGCTTCAATACACTTTCCTATTTATATAGTAGAAATCTTTTCCTTTATTTTCAAGTTTGCAAAGCAAAGCTCAATTTATTATAATGCAAGAACTTTACTTACCTCATACACATATTCAGGAATGCTCTTCTGCATATTCAAGGCTTCTTCGATATCAAAATCCAGAAACTCGCCATGTTGATAACCGACAACCCGGTTGGATTTGCCGGCGCAGAGAATATCTGCTGCGTATGCGCCCATGATGGAAGCATAATAGCGGTCCTTGCAGGTCGGCGCGCCGCCCCGCTGTAAGTAGCCGAGGATTGTAGCTCTTGTTTCCATACCAGTCGCCGCTTCAATCCGTCTCGCCATAGAAGTGGAATGCCCGATGCCTTCCGCATTGATAATGATATGATGCGTCTTGCCGCGTTTTCTGCTGGCAATAATATTATTGATAATTTCCTGCTCGTTGTAATCGTATTTCTCCGGTAAAAGAATGTCTTCCGCACCGTTGGCGATACCGCACCAAAGCGCGATATAACCGGCGTTTCTGCCCATAACTTCGATGATGCTGCACCGTTCATGGGAAGAAGATGTATCACGGACTTTGTCGATAGCGTCCATTGCCGTATTGACCGCCGTATCAAAGCCGATGGTATATTCCGTACAAGCGATATCTAAATCGATAGTCCCCGGCAGTCCGATGGTATTGACGCCGAGTCTGGCAAGCGCCTGCGCCCCGCGGTAAGAACCGTCCCCGCCGATAACAACCAGACCGTCTATTCTATATTTACGACAGATATCCGCGGCTTTTTCCTGCCCTTCCTTCGTACGCATTTCCGAACAGCGCGCCGTTCCAAGAATGGTTCCCCCACGCTGGATGGTATCGGAAACATACCACTTTTCCAAATCTATGATTTCCTCGTTCATAAGACCCTGATAGCCTTTTTTGATGCCTTTTACTTTGACGCCGTTCGCTATACCTTTCCTAACAACGGCACGAATCGCGGCGTTCATACCCGGTGCATCGCCGCCGCTTGTTAAAACGCCGATTGTTTTTATTTCTTTTGCCACGTTTCCACATCCTTTCAACCGCTCTAATACGCGTCAGCCGCTTTTCTATTGCTTTTATTTTACCTTAATTATCCTTGCTTTTCAATCCCTTTTTCACGAAGCGGATATATGGGAAATCTATACAGAAACGACCCGGATATTATCCTTCCCGTACAGCGTCTCCAATTTCCCAACCAGCGCGGCGTCGGCATTGACGTTTCTATTCGGCGGCAGGGTTTTTAAGGCTTTCGGATTTTCGATGTAAATCACAACGCTGTCGCCGCCTTCCGAATCATGCAAAGAGGCGAGAAGTTCTTTTTCCTTCTGCTCAAATAGCTCCTTCGTGGCAAACTTAATCCAGAGCTTCTTGGGTATTTCATCAAAAGACAAAATCTTCTCACAAATCAGCTTGGCGTCTTTTTCATCCTCTGCATTGACTCTTCCTTTGACAAAAACTTTCCTGTCTTCTATCAGCCTATCGGCGTTCTTTTCATAGTCCCTTGGGAAAACGATCACTTCTGTCGTTCCCAGCAAATCCTCTATCTGAAGAAACGCCATAACCTTTTCATTCTTCGTATATTTCAGCCTTTTATCTGCAATGATGCCGCCGATTGTCACATTCTGCCCCTCTTTTACGGCGGTGGTGTTCGTTTCCTCATCCAGCAGGAAATCTGATGCAGTGTTGGTGATATGTTTCTGCCAGATTTCCCTATACTCGTCCAAAGGATGCCCGCTGACATAGATGCCCAGCACTTCCTTTTCAAAACTCAGTTTCATCTCTTCGGAATACTCCCCGACGTCCGGCAGTTTGATTTCGTAACTCTCTTTTTCCTCCTCTGAAACGATGTCAAAAAGGGACAACTGTCCCGCCATATTGTTTTTCTTGTCCTGGGAAATGCTATCCATAATCTGCACATACACGCTCATAAACTGCTTTCTCGTGCCCCCCAGACTGTCCATCGCGCCCGCCTTGATAAAATTCTCAACGGCGCGCCGGTTCATTTCCTTGTCCGACATGCGGGAAATGAAATCTTTCAGATTGGTATAAGGTCCCCGCTGCCTTCTTTCCGTAACGACCGCCTCGATGACCGGACGCCCGATGCTTTTGATTGCCGTAAGCGCATAGCGGATGGAGTCCCCGGAAACGGAAAAACCGCTTTCTCCTTCGTTGATATCCGGCGGCAGAATCGGGATTCCCATGTTTCTACACGCCATGATGTATTCTGACACTTTTCTGGAATTGTCAATGACGGACGTCAGCAAAGCCGCCATAAATTCTATCGGATGATAGCACTTCAAATACGCCGTCTGATAGGAAACCACTGCATAGCACGCCGCATGGGATTTATTAAAAGCATATTTTGCAAAATCCATCATCGTATCGTAAATATGGTCCGCCACCTGCACGGAAATGCCGTTTGCCACACAGCCAGGCACCTTTTCATCGGGATTCCCGTAAATAAAATTTTTCCGCTCCTGCTCCATCACATGCTGCTTCTTCTTACTCATGGCACGCCGCACCAAATCGCTGCGTCCCATCGTGTAACCGCCCAGCTCCCGTACAATCTGCATAACCTGCTCCTGATAGACGATACACCCGTAAGTAGGCGAGAGAATCGGTTCTAACTGCGGGCAGTCATAAGTAATCGAGGCAGGGTCGTTTTTTCCCTTGATATATTTGGGAATAAAGTCCATCGGTCCCGGACGATACAAAGAAATCCCCGCGATTACATCTTCTAAGCTCTGCGGTTTTAACTCTTTCATAAAGCTTTTCATCCCGCCGCTTTCTAACTGGAATACACCGTCCGTCCGCCCGGTTCCGATAGCTGCAAGCACGACGGGGTCGTTATAATCAATGTTATCAATGTCTATGACAATCCCTTTATCTTTCTCAACCATCCTAACCGCATTCTGGATGACAGTCAGCGTACGCAGTCCTAGGAAATCCATTTTTAACAGACCCAGCTCTTCCACAGTGGTCATCGGAAACTGGGTTGTAATGGATGCGTCCACGCCTCTCGAAAGGGGCACGAATTTTTCCGCCGCTTCCGGGCAGATAACCACACCCGCGGCATGGGTGGACGTATGTCTCGGCAGTCCCTCCAAGCGTTTCGACATGTTGATGAGTTCCTGTACCTGCACGTCTTCCGTATATAATTTCTTCAACTCCGGATTCATCTCTAAGGCTCTGTCTATCGTGATATTTAACTCCTGCGGAACCATTTTTGCGATAGAATCCACATAGGCGTAAGGCAGATCCATAACCCGCCCCACGTCCCGGATAACGCCCTTCGCCGCCATCGTACCGAAAGTCACAATCTGCACTACCTTATCCGAACCATATTTTTGACTAACATAGTCAATCACTTCCTGCCTTCTTTCATAGCAGAAATCCACGTCGATATCCGGCATGGAAACACGCTCCGGGTTTAAAAAACGCTCGAAGAGAAGGCTGTATTTGATTGGGTCTATATTCGTAATCCGCAGACAGTAAGACACAATGCTTCCCGCCGCCGAACCGCGCCCCGGTCCGACCGCAATGCCGTTTTCCCGACAGAAATTAATATAATCCCATACAATCAGAAAATAGTCCACGAAGCCCATCGTCTTGATAATATGAAGCTCGTATTCCATTCTTTCCTGCAATGTCCCGTCATCTTCCGGGTAGCGCTGCGCCAGCCCTTCTTTACAAAGTTTCTGTAGATACGTCCAGGAATCATAACCTTCCGGCGCCTCGTAACGGGGCACCTTGTATACGCCAAATTCAATTTCCACATGGCATCTGTCGGCGATACGTTGGGTATTTTCCACCGCTTCCCAGGCATAGGGAAAAAGCCCTTTCATTTCCTCTTCACTTTTTACATAATACTGCCCGCCCACATAACGGAGCCTGTCTTCATCCGCAAGTTTTTTACCGGTCTGTAAACAGAGCAGGATGTCATGGGATTTTTCGTCCTCCGCATAAGTATAGTGGACGTCGTTCGTCGCCACCAGCGGAATATCCAGTTCTTGGCTGATTTTTAAAAGCGCGGCGTTGACAGTTTTCTGCTCTGGAATGCCGTGGTCTTGTAATTCCAGAAAATAATTCCCTTTTCCAAAACAATCCTCGTACTTTCTCGCCGCTTTTTTCGCCTCATCGATTAGCCCTTTCTGGATATAACGCGGCACCTCGCCCGCCAGACAAGCGGAAAGGGCGATAATTCCCTCGTGAAACTCCTGTAACACTTCCATATCCACACGAGGCTTATAATAATACCCTTCCGTAAAACCGCGGCTGACGATTTTCACCAGATTGGCATAGCCAGTATTATTTTCCGCCAGAAGGACCAAGTGATAATATCTGTCTTCCCCGCCTACCAGCTCTTTGTCAAAACGGGAATTGGGGGCGACATAAACCTCGCAGCCGATAATCGGATTGATGCCCGCCTCTTTTGCCGCCTTATAAAAATCGATAACGCCGTACATGACTCCGTGGTCCGTAATCGCCGCGCTGTCCATGCCCAGCTCCTTTACGCGTTTTACATATTCTTTTATTTTATTTGAACCGTCCAAAAGGCTGTATTCCGTGTGGACGTGCAGGTGGGTGAATGCCATGAGGGGATATCCTTTCTTTATCATCTTTCAACACTATATAGTATACCTTATTCTCCCAAAAAAGGATATGCCATTTTGACATATCCTTTTTAAATATCTGTTTTATTTCAATATCTATTGATTCAATATCTTTCCAGCCGCTTCTATTTCGCCCAAAACATCCCTTATAAATATTTCTTCAGCGTGTCCGCCTTATCCACTTTCTCCCAAGGCAGATCCAAATCGTTGCGTCCGAAATGTCCGTAAGCCGCGGTCTGTTTGTAAATCGGGCGGCGAAGGTCTAACATCTTGATGATGCCAGCCGGACGTAAGTCGAAGTTTTCACGGACGATTTCTACCAGTTTCTCATCGGATACCTTGCCTGTCCCGAAGGTGTCTACCATGACGGAAGTGGGCTGGGCTACGCCGATAGCATAGGATAACTGGATTTCACATTTATCCGCCAGACCTGCCGCTACAATGTTCTTTGCCACATAACGCGCTGCATAAGCTGCGGAACGGTCAACCTTCGTGCAGTCTTTTCCAGAGAAAGCGCCGCCGCCGTGACGCGCATAGCCGCCGTAAGTATCCACGATAATCTTACGTCCTGTCAGACCTGCGTCGCCGTGAGGTCCGCCGATGACGAAACGTCCCGTAGGATTGATGAAGAACTTGGTGTTGTCGTCTACAAGCTCTTTCGGAAGCACGGGATCAAACACATATTTTTTGATATCCTCATGAATCTGCTCCTGCGTCACATCTGCGTCATGCTGCGTGGATAAAACCACCGCCTCTAATCTTACCGGCTTACCTTCCTCGTCATATTCTACAGATACCTGGCTCTTGCCATCCGGTCTGAGATATTTTAATGTACCGTCTTTTCTGACTTTGGTCAACTGCAATGCCAGTTTGTGCGCTAAAGAAATCGGATAGGGCATTAACTCTTCTGTTTCGTTGGTTGCATAACCAAACATCATACCCTGATCTCCTGCGCCGATGGCCTCGATTTCCGCATCGGACATTTTATTTTCTGCAGACCCTTCCTGTTGTTTTGCTTCCAGCGCCTTATCAACGCCCATCGCGATATCTGCGGACTGCTCGTCGATTGCTACCATAACGGCACAGGTATTGCCGTCAAAGCCGTACTCTGATTTGGTGTAACCGATTTCCTTTACGGTATCGCGCACGATTTTCTGAATATCCACATAGGCATTGGTGGTAATTTCGCCGGTTACCAATACAAAACCGGTGCAGGTTGCCGTCTCGCAGGCAACGCGGCTCATGGGGTCTTTTTCCATGCATGCATCCAGAATCGCGTCTGAGATAGCGTCGCAGACTTTATCGGGATGCCCTTCTGTTACTGATTCCGAGGTAAATAGTCTTTTTTCCATTTCCTTTCTCCTTTTCCTTCACTTTTGTTTCTGTACCCGCGCAACAAATCCGTCACGCAAAAAATCCGCTTATCGAAATAAGCGGACCTGACAGTCAATGTTCAAATCCTCTTATTGTTCGACCTGCCCTAGGCAGTTTACTCGCTCAGGTTAGCACCTTCCATACTGGGGTTGCCGTGGCTTCATCGATCCTATGTATCTCCACCACTCTGAATAAGAGAAAACATTGTTCCTCATGGGAACATCCTTTATAAAATTGTCATTTCTACAAACTACCATACACCCATTCATGGGTCCTGTCAATAGCTGATTGAAAATCAGCTTGAAAAAAGTATAGAAGCAAACAGCGCAGACATAAATTCCTTGCCGGCAAACTTATCAGCCCACCTTGAACTTAAACTTCTGTAACTCCCTATCGGCAGTCACTTTCTCAATCTGTGCGCCCAAAGACTGTAACTTGATATCGAAATCTTCGTATCCCCGCTCGATATACTGGATATCGTCGATGGTCGTAGTGCCTTCCGCCGCCAGCGCTGCGATGACAAGCGCTGCGCCCGCCCGCAAATCGGGAGCTGAGATACCTGCTCCGGTATATTTATTCACGCCGTCGATAATGGCGGTATTGCCTTCCACCTTAATATTCGCGCCCATTCTGGTAAGCTCGTCTACATATTTGAAACGGTTCTCAAAAATACTTTCCGTGACAATGCTTGTACCCCCGGAAAGCCCCAGCGTAACCGTAATCTGCGGCTGCATATCCGTCGGAAAACCGGGATAAGGAAGCGTCTTTACATGCGTATGTCCAAGGGGTTTGGACGCTACAACCCTCACTGCGTCGTCGGATTCTTCCACTTCGCAGCCGATTTCTAACAGTTTAGCGCTGATGGATTCTAAATGCTTAGGAATCACATTCTTGACCGTCACATCGCCTTTGGTCACCGCCGCGGCAAACATAAAAGTCCCCGCTTCAATCTGGTCGGGAATAATGATATATTCCGTCCCATGCAGTCTGGATACGCCTTTGATACGGATAACATCGGTGCCCGCTCCTTTGATATTCGCGCCCATACTGTTTAAGAAGTTTGCCAAATCCACAACATGGGGTTCTTTCGCCGCATTCTCGATAATCGTCTGCCCCTGCGCCATAACCGCCGCCAGCATGACATTGATGGTCGCGCCTACAGATACCACGTCCATATAAATATGATTCCCCTGCAGCTTCTCAGCCTCGGTAATAATCAGTCCGTGTTCAATCCGCACATTGGCTCCCAGTGCGCGGAATCCCTTGATATGCTGGTCGATTGGACGAAGCCCGATATTACAGCCGCCCGGCAGCGCGACTTCCGCCTTATTGTATTTTCCAAGCAGTGCTCCCAATAAATAATAGGACGCCCTTATTTTCTTAATATAATCGTCTTCTATGACCAAATCATGAATCTGGGAAGCGTTGACCCTTACCGTGTGCCGGTCTAACTTGGTCACAATGACGCCAATGCTTTCCATTGCCTGTAACAATACATTGGTGTCTCTTACATCAGGTACATTTTCTATCATAACGGTCTCGTCCGTCAGAACTGTTGCTGCCAGAATCGCCAGCGCTGCGTTCTTAGCGCCGCCGATTTCCACCTCGCCGACTAACGGATTCCCACCTTTAATCGCATATTGTTCCATATATAGTCCCCTGTATTATTCAATTGCAAATGCAACGATTCTTTTATTCTGATTTCATGAACTTAAATAACTTACATAACTTAAATTATCACAATTAACTTAAAGTATACCATAATTTTCACATTTGTAAATGGGCAGATTTTAAACAGGGGGCTTTTTCGGTTAAGAAAACTGTTTTTTTATCGCACGGACATGCCAGGAATCAGTTCAGATAGTTTAGCGGATTCACCTGGGAACCGTTTATCAGGATTTCAAAATGCACATGCGGTCCCGTACTGACACCGGTATTTCCGCTTAGGGCGATTTTCTGTCCCTGGGATACCTGCTGTCCCACCGATACCAATACTTTACTCAGATGCCCATACCGGGTCTGTCTGCCATCAGAATGTGTGATATAGACTACATAGCCGTAACCGCTTCCCCAGCCCGCTTTCGTAACGGTTCCGGCGGAAGAGGCCATGACCGCCGTGCCCACCGGCGTCGCCCAGTCGATTCCTTTATGGTAGCTGCTTGCCCCACGGGTCGGCGCTTTTCTTCTTCCAAAGCCCGAAGAAAGCCTTCCGCCCGAAATCGGTTTTATATAAGTGGGCGGAATCTTGGTTCCCCGCTTCACAATCTTTGCTACCGCTTCATAAGTAATTTCTTCTTTTAAAATTTCCCGTCCGACTTCCTCCTGGTTGCGATAGGATACATTCGCCACGACGATCCTATGTCCCGCCGAAGGCTCCTGCAAAGTTTCCGTCTGCGTCGTATACCAATCGTCGTTATCGATATAAATGATATCCGCCTCGTAGTCTTCCTCATAATAGACTTCTTCCACATGCTCCACCGAAAGCTCCGGTTCGGGTACCGTGACAATCAGCTCATCGCCAACGCGTATCGTGGAATTTTCATTCTCGATGGTTTCATTCATTGCAATCAAATCCTCTAAAGGAATTTCATTGCGCTCCGCAATCTGGGACAGGGTATCGCCGGACACTACTTCGTAAATCTGTTCCTTTTCCTTCTCCTTCGTCACTTCTTCGATGGCATTCTGCAGCGAGGTAATTTCTTCATCCTGCAGATATGCTTCCACGACTTCCACCGTATCGCCAAATTCAATGGATTTCAGTCCCAGCTCATAATCGGAAAAATCTTTTTCCACTTCCGGCTCCACGGACGCAAACATATCGTCCAATGCCGCATCAATTCCGGCGCTGGCAATCGCTTCCGGCTCTTCCGATTCAGCCTCTTCTTTCTCATAGATGGCAGTGGTCAGCACGTTCAGCTCCCGTTCCGGGTCCATGACCAAATCCACATAATATTCCCTGTTGGTATCGTATTTTACCAAAGACGCCTGTAAAAGAGCCAGCACTTCTTCCGTACTGGATAAATTCACCGTATACTCGTTAATTTTCACCGTATAGCAGCGGTTCAGGGTCTCTTTGATACTCTTTCGCAGAACGGATACCATATTGTCGATAATCACGTCATCATCATCTATCCTGCCCCACAACGCTTCTTCTGCTTCATAAGTGATATCGCCATCGGCAAGCACCATATCGTCGCTCGAACCTGCAATATCCCTGCGGGCGCTGATTAAACAGCTGTCAATCCGTTCCATATCTTCCACGATTCCTACCTGTTCCCCGTTCAGATAGACCGTAAACTGATTGTCCCCGGTACTTTCCAGCCGTTGATAACAGGGCAGGAAAAACGCCGCTATCCCGGCTGCAAGTACCGCATTCTTAATATATGCAATTTTCATCTTTTTATAATGTCCGCTAATTAATTTCATCATTTTATACCGTCTTTATAGTAGTTTGCAATCAATACTGATTCTTATTCACTTTTTCCCTTTTTGTAATAAATTCGTAACATTTTATATTCTACCAATATTCCGGAAAAAAGTAAAGAGGGGAGTGTTGAAATCAATTTTAGATAGTATATGGACGGGGGCGGCAGGGCAGACAGAAATCCTGCGAAGGCGCGCTTTCGCTCCGTGAAAAACGCAGCGGTACTAAGCGCAAAAGCCGCGAGACGGCTTTTTTGCTAAGTGCCGGCGTTTTTCAAGGGCCTCCGCAGGATTTCTGTCTGCCCTGCCGGTTCAATATTTACATGCTGAACCAAAAATTGATTTCCGTACTATTCAACGGGATAGTTCGCATTTCTTTTTTAAATTACGTCTCAAATATGGATACTTTTTCTGACAATCCGGTTACTTTTTCCATCGTATCTTCCGCCAGATTTACAACCTCAGTAGCTTTTACGGTAATTTCCGTCGTGCTCTGCGCTATCATCGTAATGCCTGTTGCAGATTCCTCGGTTGCGATTGCGACATCTTTCAGCGCGGATACAATATACTTGATTGTCTCAAGCACCTGTTTTGAAGATTCATCAAAGTTAGATACCATCTCGCGGATGTTATCTGCATCATCATTATATTGCTTGCTCGTCTGGGTCATATGTTCGTAATCCTGCATAACGGTTCCATCGATAAATTCCAGAATATCCTGCGCGCAATTGCTCAGATTTTCTACGCTCTGAACAACTTCTTTTGTAATCGTCTGAATCTGGTTGACGGATTCCTTGGAATTATCCGCCAGATGACCAATCTCGCCCGCTACGACTGCAAAGCCTTTGCCGGACTCTCCGGCTCTCGCCGCTTCAATGCTTGCATTTAGCGCCAACAGATTCGTTTGTGAGGTAATGGAAAGAATCGCGTCTGACAGTTTGCTAATCTCTTCAATCCTGGCTGCATCCGCGATTGCTTTCTGTAAAGTCTGCATAGACTGCTGATAAATGCCGACTGCGTTATCTTTGGAACGAATTGTTGTCTGCTCCAATTCATAAGCTCTTTGTTTGATTTCCTGTGCGGTCTGGTTCCCTTCCTCCGCCAGCTGCGCGACTGTAACCAGACTCTGCTCTGCCTCCGTGGCAACATTGGACATCTGCTCCGTCGTCGCTGCAGTTTCCTCTGAGGAAGCCGCCAACTCCTGTACCGTGGCTGATACACTTTCCAAATCCGACATCAGACCGCCCAGCTCGCCCCGTTGTTTATCTGCATAATTAGATACGTCGCCCGAACTCTTATTCACCGCAGAGATCGTTTCACGCAGTTCCGTCTGCATTTTCTGTAAGGCATTCGCCAATGTTCCCGATTCGTTTTTTGTTTTCAAGAGCTTATCCGGTATCTGTCTGGTAAAATTACCATGCGCAATATATTCCAGCTCATCTTTAATCGCAATAATCGGCCTGACAATGCCTCCTGCAATAATATTGGCAATAACGCCGAATATGACAATTGCTAAAATGCATATCACAATAATACTAATAATAACTTTTCTTATGGCGCCGTACATTTCATCGTACTCGGTGTTCACTACAACATGCCAATTATATTCTGGCAAATCCGCATAACCTACGCACTTCTTCGCACCTTCATAGCTGTATTCTGCATAACCGCTGCCTCCCTGCGCTGCCTTATCGAGCATATTTACCAAATCTTGTAATGCCGGGTTGTCCGCAAGCGCATTTTTTGCATTTTCCTGAGCGAGTACTTTATCCCGGTCCGCATGGGCAATCGTGGTTCCCTCTGAATTAATCATGTAAGCGTTTCCAGTCTCGCCGAAGATTACTTCATCAGTAATATCGGAAAGGGCTGCGCCATCTTTTTTCATATACAAAACGCCATCAATCTGTCCGCTTTCATCATAGATGGGAACCGAAACCATCAAAATCATCGTTCCAGGCTTCGTCGAGTCCTCCAATGGGTCTGATATATAATTCGTTCCCTCCATTGCCTTCAAAAAGTATTCGCGCCCGGACACATCAGCATAGGTTTCAAGGTCAGCAGTCAGAGTTTTACCACTCTTATCTGCGATGCCGATATCATCAACACCCCTCTCTTCTGCAAGCTGCAATAGATACTTTTTCTGCTCGACTTCATTCTCACCGATATGGGACACTTCGTCATCTGTCCTAAGCGCTTCCAGATATGCAAAATCCTGCTCCATCGACTCCTGTACCCTGCCGGCTACCTGCTCCGCGAGAACCGTCAGCTCCCTCTGGGTACTCTCTGTAAGTACGCTTCGCATGTTGAACGCACAGAATACGCCGACAAACGCCGCCACACAGATACAAATAATACTACTCATCCCTACGATTTCAACTTTAAGACTTCTTTTCCCGTTGCTGCTCATTTCTTCCTTTGTTTTACTCATGTTTTTTTCCTTATCGAATGTGGTTTTATCATTCCTACTTAATTGTGAAATTTTTAACAATTTCCTTCTTTTTGTTTGTTTCCGTCAGATTGCTGCCTTCAACAGTGATAACTGCCGTAAATTTACCTTTGGCAGTCGGGGCTGTCTTCATCGGGGTGGCATTTCGCTTTTTCCCCTGCCCTCGATACCAGGTTATCTTATAATCTGTAGCTGGCAGCACATTCTTGCCAATCTTAACCGTATAAGGCTTCATTCCGATACCGGTATATTTTGCGCTTCCGGTTCCCGCCACGCTTACTTTGGCAATCGTGTTCTGCGTTACCGTATATTGCTGGGTCTGGCTGACCTTCCCCGTATAGTTGCCTTTTCCGTTTATCGTAATCGTGTAGGAACCGACCGGAACTGCGCCGCCGTTTTCATTTCTTATCTCGCTTTCGTTTTTATTATCATACAAAATCTCGTAATCCCTATCCGCTTTCAGTGTTTTTTTATTCAGCTTCACCACCGTCTTGGGCGGATTTGATCCACCGTTATATACCTTGCTTTTTAAAGCCGTCCCAAAATCTGCACCGGTTATGTCTATCGGCGTAATAACAAACGGATATTCTATCGTACCTCCGTACTTTCCGGTTCCTGTCAGCAAAACCTTGGCATTTCCAGCCTCCTTGTTATGCACATAGGTCGTCTTAAACCTTACCGGCTTGTACTGCGCATCCGTCTTCTTTTTAACAACAGGCTTAATTGCTTTCCCTGTATAGGGCGTTGTCCTTTTTCCATCCTCTATCTTTACAGAATCCGGCCATGTAATGTCAAACATTTCCTCCGTAATAAACTGTCCGACAGCCGTTTTAAGGGTCACAGTTTTCTTCGCAAACTTCACGGAAACATTGGCGCTTCCCTGACTTACCGCCTGCAGCGTTACCGTGATGCGATTTTCGGAAACAGACAAATCTGTCACTTTTACGCTCTGTTTGGCGCAGACAGCCTGCGGTGCATCTAACTTATTCTGTTGAATCATCCACTCCGCAGTATGCGGGGATTTCCCCATATCCACAATCAACGTGATTGTTTTGGTATCCTTCTTTTCTTCGTCGATTCCAAGAGACACACTCTCGCTGGTCTTACCGGTGTTCTCCGACTTTAGTGAACTGACCCGGTCTACATTTATCTTGTATTCCGCTGCCATGCCGGAGGCAGTCAGGAAAATCGTTGCCGTTCCGGGCGCCACCGCAGTAACGATGCCTTTCTTATCTACTTTTGCCACCTTGGTGTCGCTGCTTGACCAGACGACGGCGGATTTGCTGTAGTCCCAGTCTCCCGTGATGGTATAAGCCAACGTTATCTTTTCCTTAGGAATCAGGTTGCATTCATTTATCGGGTTATCTCCCTCATCTTCCTTGGGCTTCAGAGTGATTGTGCCGTTTCCGCTGCCATAATCACTGTCAGCATCATATTCGCTATTGGCATCATAATTACCGCTGCTCAGTGTGGGAAATGTGAATGTTGCTCCATCATGCATATTCAGCACATCGCCTGTCGGCAGATATTTCCCATTACTTTTGATAAGAAGATATTTTCTATTTGAGTTCTTATGTTTCGGCGGACCACTTTCATCATTATACGTTGAATCCAGCAGATACCATTCCCCGTTTGGCATCTGCACATAATTCCAGGCATGCCCATACAGTTTCCCACCGTTCTTCCAGTCGCCTGTTACAAACAGATTGGGAATCCCGACCGCATCCAACAGCCTTGACATCACTTTCGCATACCCTTCACAGACGCCATAACCATCCAGAAGAATGCCGTATGCCGTGTGGCATTTCCAAAATGCTTCCCGCTGCTCATCATTTGGGTTTTCTATATTATAAAACTCAGGTCCTCCTTTGTTTGTATAGTACGCATTTTCACAGACCCACTGGTCTAAATACCTTACCACGCCATAGGTCAGCACATCAGGATAATTTTCTACCGCATACTGTACGGCAAGACGTCCTACTTCCTTTACTTTTTCCTGAGCCTGTTCTTCCAGGGAACTATTATAATATTTAGATATGCCGAAGGTAGCAGTCATCTTTTCCCCCGACGCAAACGTCTCATAACGCATACCATAGTTCCCCGGATTAGCAAACCAATCCGTCTTATCCGGGTAAGTCAGCATCAAGGCAGATACCGCATGCGTAAAATCGCTCCAGGATATCTCGGAATCATCCTGTACTGCCACTTCAAACTGAGTGATTCCTTTCGTCAACGTATCCTTAGCCGCATCATAGATTGTTTTCTGAATATCCGTCAGCTGCTCCCTGTAATAATCCTCTGACGGGATAAGGGAATAAGCCTCTATACCGTCCGCATGGAATCCATCATAGCCCAAATCAACCATATCTGTCAGCCTGACCGACTCGGCGACATCAAAGGTTTGTGCCGGAACCTTGGAAATCTTTTCCATGTTCTCTGCAACTACAACAGCTTCTCCCTCCCCTTTATCCTCATTTAGAATCTTTTCCTCTTCCTCTTTCTCTGCCTCCTCGTGTCCATCCCCAGCGTTTGTTTCTTCTTCCTTCTCTACAACGTCCGCTCCGTCAGGATTTGCTTCATCTACCTTCTTTGCCGCGTCCTCTTCCTCACTAGGGTTTGTCTCATCTACCTTCTTTGCAGTATCCTCTTCCCCGTTAGGATTTGTCTCATCTTTCTTTTCTTCCGCGCTATCAGGCAAATTGTCCGGCTCTTCGGTTTCCAAAGGCAAAATCGGCTCTTCCTCCAAGTCGGATGGCATTTCCGCCGCGATTACATCCAGACTGCGGATAGAAGCAGAATAAGAACAGTAAAGATTCCCATCCTCATCCACCGCGAACACCACATTTTCTACTTCCACACCACTATTCCTGGCGGCAACAATCTCATCGCACAATCTGCGATACCGTGTCTGCCGTCTCTCATCCATCGCCATCACACTTCTTGCAGACAGATAAAGTACATCCTCATAGAACACGCCGTCGCTGCCAGCCATTTTGACATTCGCCCCTAGTGCAGAAACACTTTCATCCTGCACCACGGTCTTGTCTGGTTCCACAGTTTCTTCCGGTTCTACAGTCTCGTCCAATTCCGCAGTTTCTTCCACTTCCTCGGTCTCTTCCGGTTCCGCAGTTTCTTCCACTTCCTCGGTCTCTTCCAATTCCGCAGTTTCTTCCACTTCCTCAGTCTCTTCCAATTTCACAGTTTCTTCCAATTTCACAGTTTCTTCCGGTTCTACGGTCTCTTCTGGTTCCACAGTCTCGTCCGCTTCCATGATTTCTTCCGATTCCACAGTCTCATCCGATTCCACGGTCTCTTCTGGTTCCGCAGCTTTCTCTGGTTCTACAATCTCTTCCTGTTCCAAAACTTCCGCTGCATACGCCGGTGTTATAGGCAGTCCTGAAAGCATCAGCGACAATGCCAGCAGCTTTGCGATTCTTCTCGTTCTTTTCCGCTTTCCCATTATTCCTCTCCCTTTCATCCTTTTCCACTTTTCATATTTCCATATTATCACAGAATCCCTGGTATTACAAATCCAACATTCCCTACAGACAGTGTAAACTTATTGTAGGAATCAAACAGACAGAAAGATCCTGCGATGCGTCTCAGATTTATGACTGTCTTTACTATATTCGATTTTTCTCTTCTTTACAATCC